>JAGQUE010000108.1 GCA_020438665.1 Nocardioidaceae bacterium
ACCACCACAAACGACACCCCGACGGGTCGATCACCTTCCACCTGAGACGGTGACCTGGTGGGACCCGCTACTCCGCCCCGGTGCTCCGCCGTCTGTTGTGCTCGGCCCGGCGGGTGAGGACGGTTCGCTCGCCCTCGTTGCGGGTCGCGGCGGCCGCGGCAGCGAACTCTGCGGCCGCCTCGGTGTGCCGACCCGCACGCTCGAGCACGTCGCCGCGCACGCTCGCCATGAGAGGCGAGTCGCCGAGCGCGGTCGGGTCGACGGCGCCGAGCACGGCCAGGCCCGCGTCGGGGCCGAAGGCGCGGCCGTGGGCGACGGCCCGGTTGACCTCGACGATAGGCCCGGGGGCAGCCCGCGCCAGCACGTCATAGAGAGCGGCGATCCGGCGCCAGTCGGTCTCGTCGGCCGTTCCGGCCCGGGCGTGCTCGGCGGCGATGCTGGCCTGGAGGAAGTATCTGCCGACGGGCGTTCCCCGGGCGGCCAGTTCCTCGGCCTGACGCAGGGCGGCAAGCCCGCGGCGGATGCGCAGCTGGTCCCAGCGGCTACGGTCCTGCGCCTCCAGCAGCACCGGCTCGCCGTCGGCGTCGACCCGGGCCGGCATGCGCGACCCCTGGAGCTCCAGCAGGGCCTGGAGACCCAGCACCTCGGTCTCGTCGGGGGCGAGGGTGGCAAGCATCCGAGCCAGCCGCATCGCCTCGGTCGCGAGATCGGGACGCATCCAGGCTTCGCCGGCCGTGGCGGCGTACCCCTCGTTGAAGACCAGATAGATGACGGCCATGACGTCGTCGAGGCGTCGCGTCCGCTCGTCGCCCGTGGGCAGCTCGAACTCGGCGCGTGCCTCGGACAGCGTCTTCTTGGCGCGCGAGATCCGCTGCCCCATCGTCGCCTCGGAGGTCAGGAACCCCCGGGCGATCTCGGCCGTGGTCAGGCCACCCACCAGCCGCAGCGTGAGCGCCGCCCGCGACTCCGCGGTGAGCGACGGATGGCAGGACAGGAAGATGAGCCGCAGGACGTCGTCCTCGATCCAGTCGACCTGGCTCTCGAGGTCGGGCATCTCCGCCTCCTCTCGCCCGACGTGGTCCAGTTCGGCCAGCTTGCGACCCAGGGTGTCGGCACGCCGGAAGTGGTCGATGGCGCGACGCTTGGCGGTGGTCATCAGCCACGCCATCGGGTTGTCCGGTACGCCGGTCACCGGCCACTGCTCGAGCGCCGCCACCAGTGCGTCCTGGGCCAGGTCCTCGGCGAGCGCGACATCGCGCGTCATCCGCGTGAGGGCGCCGACGAGGCGGGCCGACTCGGCCCGCCACGCGGCGACGACGGCCCGGTCGGGCTCATCGGATCTGGTCTCCGCCGGCATCTCGCCAGCGTAGTGAGCGGTGCGCAGCGCCGGCCCCGCCGCTACCGGCGGCGTGGAGTCACTCGCCCGGGGCGTCCGGGCCGGCGGAGATCTGGCGCATCGTCGAGATGACGGTGACCTCGGGCCAGTGCTTGGCATGGAGGGCGGCGAACTCCTCCTGGTCCGCGATCGCCTCCTCGATGGTGTCGTACTGGGTGATCGCCCAGCCGCCGACAACCTCCTTGCCCTCGGCATAGGGGCCGTCGACCCGGGTGACCTCACCGTCGCGGACGACGAAGTTGACGGCGTCCTCGGTGCCATAGAGACCGCCGCCGTCGAGGAAGATCCCCTTGGCGGCCCGTTCTCCGATATAGGCGTCCATCGCCTCGAACAGCGACTGGGGCGGCGTGCCGACGCCCTCCGCCATCCGGACGAAACCCATGAAACGCGGCATGCTGATCACTCCTCGTGGTTGTTGGTGAGCTGCTTCTCACACACGTCGAACGGCGCGCGGCCGCTTCGACATCACCCTCGAAATTCTTCCGGACCGGTCAGCGGCGGCTCCTCCCGAGCTCGTGGGCGACCCGGAAGGCGTGCGGCCGGGAGAGGTCGAGGGCATTCGACGCGCGCTGCTTGCTCGGTGCGACCCGCGACGTGAACGGCACCGAACCGGACGGCGTGCGCAGGATCGCCGTACGCAGCAAGGCTGCCGACCCGTCGGCGATGGCACGGAAGTTGGGCTCGAAGCCGAAGACGGTGACGCTGCCCGCGCCGACGTCCTCGACCGTCTCGAGGGCGGTTCCCGCGAGCGTGTCGGAGTCGGTGGCGAAGCCTGACACGAACATCTCGGCGGGGAAGCTGGTGACCACACGCGCGGTGCCCGGGTCGAGGACGAGGTTGTAGTCGCTGTCCCACTCGATCATCGTGGTGCCGCCCGGGGTGAGGACCCGCATGAGAGACCCCGGTGACACCGCGTCCGGCACGTTCATCCCGACCTGGGAGATGCCGAGGGAGGAGGCCAGCAGCGAGCCCTCCTGCCAGCCGACATAGCGGCCACCGTGGTCGACCCAGTCGACCAGCGCGGCTCGTCCGGAGGCACGGAGGTGCTGATAGACCGGCTTGGCGTCGACGTTGCCGACGACCAGGACGTCCACCTTGCTCAGCGCCGCCGGGGTGACATCCTCGGGCCGCAAGACCTGGTAGGGGAGGCCCCAGTCGTGCGACAGCCGCCACTTGAGCCAGCCCGTGTTCTGGTAGTCGAAGCGGGTGAACTTGAACTGGTCGAGGACGGCGACCCGCGGGGCGCCGCCGCTCGGCTCGGGCCAGGCCGGAGGGTGGACTCGCGAGACGACGGAGACCGGAGCGGTCACCGGCGTCCCGGTGGAGCCCCCGTCGATGCCGGCGAGCAGCGGCAGGCTCCAGCCGCTCACGTCATAGAAGTAGGGGAAGGGCACATAGGTGTCCTCGTTGAGCGTGGCCTGCACCCAGTGCTTCTGGGCCTGGTCGAGCGTCACCCAATAGGTGCCGGCAGGCAGCGTCGCCGAGCGTGGCGCGTCGCCGTAGGGGCGGTAGTCCGGAACGACGGCCGGCTTGGTCAGCCGCTTGACGATGACGTGGGCGTCCTGGAGGTGGCTGACGACGGTGCGGGTGGCTCGCGAGTTGCCGAGCAGGAAGTAGCCGCAGACCGGGCGGCTGGGCACCCGCGTGGTCAGCTCGTGGCCAGGGTTGAAGATCCGGTTGGGCTCGAGCTCGCAGTCGGCACCCTCGGTCTTGGCCTTCACGAAGGTGTCACGCCAGGTGCGGAGGACGTGGGCGCGATGCGTCGCGCCGGCGTACAAGCTGGTGATCGCCGACGTGTAGTGGCGGCTGACCTTGAGCGGGTAGGGCTTGAAATAGCCCTGCTCGAAGGTCATGCCGACGGCGCCCAGCTGGGTGGTCGGCACGGTGTCGCCATAGACCTGCGCGAAGAAGTCATAGCCCGAGCGCCACGTCTCGAACTTCCAGTTGCGCGACCGAAACGCCCGGGCGTTGGCGGGGCCATAGATGTCCTGAACCTCCTGGAAGAGGCCATTGGGTGTCTCGTGATAGACCGGGTCCGCGGTCGGCGGGAAGAAGTAGGCGCTGCTGGAGTTCTCGTGCTCGTCGATGAACAGCTGCGGCGGGAACTTCCACAGCAGCCGGATCCGCGCGGCGATCTCGGGCTGCGTCGAGACCAGGCCGTCGCGGTTCATGTCGAACGCATTGGCGTTGTTGCGGGTCTCGTGCTGGCGCCCATCGGGGTTCTGCACCGGCACCAGGCCGACGATCGCGTTGTCCAGGATGGCGTTGGCGACGCAGTCGGAGCGGTCGGCGAGCTCCCACAGCAGCCTGACGACGGCGTCCGCACCGGACGGCTCGTCCCCGTGGACGTTCGCGGCGACCCAGAGGATCGGCGGCGTACGACGCATGATCGCCTTGGCCTGCCGGTCCGGCGTGGCGGGATCGCGCAGCGTGGCGAGGTCGCGGCGGATCGTGGGCAGCATGGCGAGGTTGCTCGGCTTGCCGACCAGCGCATAGCGCAGCGGCCGGCCCTCGACCGACGTGCCATAGATCCCCGTCCTGACCCGCGGGCTGGCCTTGTCGGCGGCGGCCCAATAGCGACCGATCTCGTCGTTGGTCGCCGCCCGCTTGCCGAGGCGATAGCCGAGCACGCTGAACGGCGTCGGCACGACGCCTCGGAGGCGCTTCTTGTTGGCCACCGCATCGCACCGTCGCTGGGAGCCGAGGGCGTTGAGGCCGAGCGCCTTGGTCGCTGGGGTGGCCGACGGGACGGTCGCCGCGGTGGGCGCCGCCGCAGCCTGTCGCGAGGGGGTGGCCGTCGCGGCCGGTGTGCCGACGGTGGCGAGGGTGACGGCGATGAAGCCGGCGGCACTCAGGCCGGCGAGGACTCGACGCATGCGCGGCAGCCTAGGGGTTGGCTCGCCCGAGACACACCGGCCCCATGTCACGCCGAACGGTCGCCGCACGCCCCCTGCGCCCAGCGGCTCGACATCACCACGACATCTCGTCGCGGCCGCTGAGGTCGGCTCAGGTGGTCAGCCAGGCCAGCGCCTCGGCCGCCGTCCACCCGTCGGGGTGCAGCTCGAGCAGGCGCTTGGGGCCGCGCAGGTCGGCGCCCAGGGTGACCAGCGGGGTCTCCTCGAAGCCGTCCTTGCGGGTCTGGCCCAGGCCCACGTTGGTGGTCAGGGCGTTGCACAGGCAGGCCCGCCCCTCGGTCTCCTCGGGATCACCGCCCTTGCGGATGAAGACGTCGACCGGTTCCGCAGGACAGCGATAGCCGATGCTGCCGGACTCGGTCTGGAACGGCACCCGCAGATAGCCGAGGTCGCAGAGGCGGGGGCGCTCCTCGAGGATGTCGGGGTCGGACGCCGTCGTCGCGACCTCGGCGACCTTGAAGGGGAACCCGGTCGAGGAGGCGCGGATGTCATTGCGGACATGGAGCGCGTCCTCGCGCAGCGAGTCGAGCAGCCGCTGCCGCAGGTCCTCACGAAGACCCGACTCCTCGGACAGGGCGAAGAGTGTGCCGACCTGGATGCCCGACGCCCCGGCCTCGCGAGCCGCCACCAGGCCCTCGGGCGTCCCGCTGCCGCCGGCCACCCAGAAGGGCAGCTCCAGCTTGGCGATCGCGCTGAGGTCCACCTCGTCGCGCGGGCCATAGACCGGCTCGCCGCGCTCGTCGAGGACGAGCTTGCCCCGGGGCGGAGCACTGTGACCGCCGGCGGTGGCACCCTCGACGACGAAGCCGTCGGGCCGCGTCGCTGGGTCGCGCGCGAGATAGGTCGCGAGGATCGCGGCACTCACGATCGCCAGGAACGCCGGCCGCCTCAGCGGCGGCGGCGGGATCCCGAGCAGCCCGGCCGGGTCGACCTCGATGCGCGACGCACTGTCGGCGCCGTGCACCTCGACCGAGACGCCGCCGGGACGGCCGGCGGCGAGGTCGGTGAGCAGCTGGGGGATCTCCCGCGGCACTCCCGCGCCCATCAGGACGATGTCGATGCCGGCGAGCATCGCGCCGAGGGCGGCGGCCGGCGTGGCGAGCTGGATCTTCTCGAGGTAGTTGATGCCGATGATCCCGTCATGGCCCTGCTTGGCCAGCCAGACCTCGACATAGTTGCCGAGCACCGCCAGCTCCTGCGCGGCGCGGGTCTGGCGCAGCGCCAGTCGTGGCGCGGGCCGGTAGGGCTCACCCTTCTCTCGCCCGTCGGCACGGAAGTAGGTCGCGAGCACCCGTCGCACCATCTCCTGGTCGGGGAAGGTCGCCAGCGCCTCGCGGAAGAGACCGTCGGGGTCGCCGTCCTGCAGCCGCCGCGCGAGGACGACGTCGAGCGCGACCCCGGACACCACACCGAGGTGACCGTGTTGGGAGACCGTGCGCGCGAGCTGCCACGACGAGACACCGACACCCATGCCTCCCTGGATGATCGAGATGCCCTCCAGGGAGAGGGGAGCGGTGTCTTCGCGAGTGGGAGCTGCCATGGCTACATCCAGACGGTCGGGGTTGCACCAGGTTAGTGGCTGTTGTCACCCGGTTGGCGCTTCGTCCCGTTTTGGGTCTGCGGGCCTGGTGTCGCTAGCCTTGCGGTGTTGAAGGAAGACCCGCTCCGGCGGGCCGTCCACCGGGGCCAACCGGCCGCGGCGAACATCTCTTGGTTCTTGGTATTCGGTGGTTGCTGAACATCCAGGTTGGTTGCAGATGTTTTCAGCTCCGCGTGCGGCACAGTGCCGCACGGCACCACACGAAGGAACAGAACATGACTCAGGGAACCGTCAAGTGGTTCAACGCTGACAAGGGCTTCGGCTTCATCCAGCAGGACGGCGGCGGCGCCGACGTCTTCGTGCACTTCTCCGCGATCCAGACCAACGGCTTCAAGTCCCTCGACGAGGGTGCTCGCGTGGAGTTCAACGTCGTCGCGGGCCAGAAGGGCCCCCAGGCGGAGAACGTCCACACCATCTGAGCCACGGGGGCAGTCCCCGCAGCGACTCTCGACGGCCAGTCGTCCCTCACGGGACGGCTGGCCGTCGTCGTTCGTCACACCTTGCGGGGACGCAGACGGTGCCGACCCTTGCCGTCGGGCCGGTCGTCCGTCAGGCTCGAGGGGCAGACCAGCGAAGGGACGCCGATGGTCACCAGCAGTGAGCTCCGCTCGGGCGGCTCGCTGATCGGCGACGTGCTGGGCGAGGCCGTCCGTTCGGTGCGCGAGGTCCACCAGTCCGTGGCGACCCGTGTGTTCGGGGCGCTGCCGCCGGCTGCCGAGCCGGTCCGGCAGGTGCACGACGCGATCACGGCGACGGCGTACGGCGCCAGCCGAGCCGCCCACACCGGGATCCCGCGGCTTGGTGGCGCGCTGGCCGCGCCCCTCCTCTCCCCCGGAGCGACGAGCATCACCGACACCCCGGCCGGCCGGCTCGCGGTCGGCGCCGTCAACGGGCTGTGGGGCGACCGGGTGGAGCGGAGCTATGCCGGCCTCGCGGTGCCGATGACGCTGCGGGTCGACGGCGCCGCCGTCGACCTGACCGAGGCCGGGGTACGCCGCGCCTGGCCGCTGGCTGGCGGTCACCTCGCCGTCTTCGTCCACGGGCTCTGCGAGACCGAGCACGGGTGGGGGCTGGCCGCGCGGCGACGCCATGGCGAGCCGGGCGTCACCTATGGGTCGCTGCTGGAGCGCGACCTGGGGCTCACGCCGGTGTTCGTCCGTTACAACACCGGCGCGTGTCTGACCGACAGCTCCGCGGCGCTGGCCGAACTGCTCCAACGACTTGTGGCGGTGTGGCCGGCGCGCGTCGAGGAGATCGTGCTCGTAGGGCACTCGATGGGCGGGTTGGTCGCCCGGGGCGCCTGCCATGCCGGCGCCGCGGCCGGTCATGGCTGGCCCGAGGCCGTGCGCCACGTCTTCTGCCTCGGCTCGCCCCATCTGGGCGCTCGCCTCGAGCGCGGCGTCGAGGGCGTCGCCGGTCAGCTGCAGCACGTCCCCGAGGCCCGCCCGCTCGCACGCTGGCTCGCCTCCCGCAGCGCTGGCGTCAAGGACCTGCGCCACGGGGTCTGCCTGGCTGCTGAGGACCGCGACCACGACGCCGCGACGTTCGTGCGCCACCGGGCGGAGGAGATGCCGTTCCTCCCTCATGCGTCCTACTACTTCGTCGCCGCCACTCTGGCGCGCGACCCCGACCATCCGTCGGCCGGCCTGGTCGGCGACCTCTTCGTGCACCTGCCCAGCGCCTCTGGAGTCGGCGAGGACCGCCACCTGGGCTTCCCGACCGACAACGGCGCCCACGTCGGCGGGTTGACCCACTTCGGCCTGCTCAACCATCCGGCCGTCTATGACCAGCTGAGGACGTGGATCGTCCGGGACCGCGGCTAGCGTCGGCCGGGTCAGCCATCGACCAGACGAACGGAGCAGACATGGGTGACCCCCGAGCCCGCCTCACCGCCACCGAGGTCCGCGAGGCCGGCCTGGCCGACTGGCGGCTGCTGATGGGACGGATCCGGGCACGCTTCAGCACGGGCGACTTCGCCGCGGGCATGGGTCTGGTCAACGCCGTCGCCGAGGCGGCGGAGCGGGCCGACCACCATCCCGACGTCACGATCACCTATGGCGACGTGATCGTGAGCCTGTCCAGCCACGACGTCCACGGCATCACCAGTCGCGACCTCGACCTGGCCCGCGAGATCAGCGCCCTGGCTGCCGAGCGCGGCCTGGCCGCCGACGTGGCGGGGCTGACCCAGCTCGACATCGGCCTCGACACCGGCAGGGGGGCGGAGCTGGCGCCGTTCTATGCGGCCCTGCTCGGCAGCACCGTCCAGCGCGGCGAGCCGGTCGACGCGACCGGCCAGGTCCCGACGATCTGGTGGCAGGACCGGCACGACCTCGACCCCGACCATGCCCTGCCCGAGCAGTCCTTCGAGCAGCGCTGGCACTTCGATGTCTGGGTCCCCGAGGACGACGCGCCGCGCCGGCTGCAGGCCGTCCTCGACGCCGGCGGGCGCTTGGTCAGTGACCGCGCCGCGCCGTCCTATTGGGTCGTCGAGGACGCCGACGGCAACCGCTCCTGCATCTGTACGACGGTCGGTCGCTGACCGAGCGGCCCCGGACGAGCGAAGGCCTGGCAGGCGAAGGCCGGACAAGCGAAGACCGCTGGGAGTCTCGGGTCACCCAGCGGTCTTCGGAGAACCTGATGCTAAGGCAGACCTCAGCTCGAGTGTCGCTCACGTGCCTCAACTCTTCGCATTGTGGCCGTCGTCCGGTTTCCCGACATATTCACTTCCAGAGGTGTGATCCATTCGCCGCCCGTTCGGGGGACACCACACCCTCGACCGCCTAGCGTCGTCGGTGGCACAACCCCCCCACAGCGAAGCCGCCTGACATCTCGGGAATCAGGCGGCTTCGCTGTCGTCCACGGTCGAGCGACGAGCGAGCCAGGACGGCGACGGGCGACGCGCCAGCGCGGCGAGGTCAGCCGGCGAGGTGTCCCCACCGACCCGAGAGCTGGGCCCACGGTCCCTGGTCGACGACGGCACCGTCGGCGAGGACGACCACCCGGTCGGCCTGGGCGAGTGCCGCCGCCTTGCTGGTGGCACCCACCACCGTGGCGCTGGAGGCGCGGAGTGCCTGCCACAGCTCGATCTCGGTGGCGGCGTCGAGCGCCGAGGAGACGTCGTCGGCGAGCAGCACCTCGGCCTCGCAGGCGAGCGCCCGCGCCAGGGCGAGGCGCTGGACCTGACCACCGGACAAGCGCACGCCACGATGACCGACGAGCGCGTCCGGGCCGCCGGCCTCGACCACGTCGCGTCCCAGCCGGGCGGTCTCGATCGCGGGCAGCGGATCACGGTCGGCGTGGTCGAGGGCGATGTTGCCGGCGAACGTCCCCGAGAGGACGCGCGGCACCTGACCCACGATGGCGATCCTGCCCGGCCGCAGGTCGAGCTCGGGGTCGGTGACGTGGCGGTCGTTCCAGTGGATCTCCCCCGTGGCCGACACCAGGCCGGCCAGCGCCCCGAGCAGGCTCGACTTGCCCGAGCCGACCTGGCCCAGCAGCAGCACCAGCTCACCGGCGGTGACGGTGAGGTCGACGTCGGTGACACCGACGGTGCCATCGTCGTGGATCGCGGTCACCCGCCGGAGCGTCAGCTCGCGCAGGGGCTCGCGCGCCGCAGGCACCGGGTCGGGCGCCGCACCCGTCTTGAGGTCGATGCCGGGCGGCAGCGCCGTGATGTCGCCGCCTCCGGCCAGCGCACTGGTCGCGCGCATCCAGGCGCGCACACCGGGAGCCTCGGTCACGACCGCGCCGGCCACCCGGCCGAACCAGTCGAAACCGCTCACGGCATTGGTCATCAGCAGGGTGGTCGCCAGGCCCCAGTGGCCGGTCACCAGGCCGGCCCAGGCGGCGACGACGCCGGCCTGCACCATCACGACGGGGACGCCGTCGAGCATCGCCTGGATCCGGTGTTCTCGCACCGCTGCCCCCACCCTGCTGCCGTCGACCTCGGCGAGGTGGGCGTGGATCGCGGGCGTCGCCGCAGCGAGCTTGACCGTGCGGACCGAGTCGAGCGCCGACACCAGCGACCGGCCGAACCGGGCCCGCGCGGCGGACGAGGCCGCCGCCGACCGGCCGGCGATCCGACGCCCCAGCGACGACGCCAGCGCCGCGGACACCATGACGACGAGCAGGATGCCGCCCGCGAGGAGCGTGCCGGCCACGACCGAGGTGATGACCACGATCGCGAGCCCGTTGAGCAGGTCGACCCAGCGGTCGGCGTAGCGCGTGATCCGGTCGGCGTCCATGGCTCGCGCGACGGCCTCGCCCGGCGGGGTGCGGACCAGGCGGCGCTGCATCGTCTGACCGTGGAGCACGGCGGTGCGCACGCTGAGCTGCACCGAGACCCACCACCGCGGATAGACCCAGAACGCCTGGGAGAGCAGCAGCGGCGACACCAGCAGCGACCCGACCAGGGCCAGCACCAGCAGCCACGGCTGGTCGCCCCGCTGGAGCGAGGTGACCAGGTGCCCCCACACCCAGCCGGTGATCGCGCCGAACGCCCCAGTGATGGCCGAGACAAGGAACAGCCCCATGCCGGCCAGGCCCCAGGAGGGGTTGGAGGTCATCGCGCGGAAGGTCGTCCGGGTCAGGCTCGGGGTCGGTGCGAGCACGGGCGTGGGCGGCGGCGTCGTCGTACGGCGTGCGGTGCCGATGACATGGCCGTCGACCGCGTCGCGCACGACCGCGGAGGCCTCGTCGACCACGACGACCGGAGCGTCGAGATCGTCGATGTCGCCGGTCTCGGCGGAGGCTTCGAGGAGACGGCGGAAAGGTCCTTGGGTGCGGGCCAGCTCATCACGCGGGCCATGCTGGACGACCCGGCCGCGCTCGAGCACGGCGACCTGCTCGGCGCGCTCGATCGTCGAGAGCCGGTGGGCGACGAGCAGGCCGGTGCGCCCGGCCAGCAGCCGTCCGGCGGCGGCGACGACGCGCGCCTCGGTGACGGGGTCCATCCGGGCCGTCGCCTCGTCGAGGATCACGACCTTGACGTCGCGCACGAGCAGCCGGGCGAACGCGACGAGCTGCTCCTCGCCGGCCGAGAGGCTCGTGCCACCGGGGCCGAGCAGGGTGTCGAGGCCGTCGGGCAGGCCAGCGACCCAGGCCGTCAGCCCCAGGGTCTCGATCGCCGCCTCGACGGCGCCCCGCGGGATGTCGGCGAAGAGGGTGACGTTGTCCACCAGTGAGCCCGCGAGGATCTCGGTGCGCTGGGTGACGACGCCGACGTCGGCGCGCAGCGCCTGGAGATCGAGGTCGCGCACGTCGACGCCGCCGAGGAAGACCTGCCCGGGCTCGGGCTCGACCGCCCGGGACAACAGGCTCGCCAACGTGGACTTGCCCGAGCCGGTGCGCCCGACCAAGGCGCAGGTGTGGCCGGCGGGCACGGTGAGGCTGACGTCCTCGAGGGCGAAGGTGCCGTGCTCATAGGCGAAGTGGAGGTCGCGGAACTCGACGTCGAGCCGGTCGTGATCGAGCGGCCGGCCGCCCTCGGGCTCGGCCGGCGAGGCGAGCATCCCGCGCAGGCGCAGCACGGCACCGAAGCCGGCCTGCAGGTCGGGCAGGTGACGGGCGAGCATGTCGACCTGGCCCACGAACGTCGACGTGACAAGGAAGAGGGTGACCAGCGACGCCGTGGTGAGTCGGTCACTCACGACGAGCGAGACCCCGACGATGCCGACGCCGGCGAGCAGGCCGTGGAGCAAGGTCCCCGTGCGGCGGGTGACGCGGACCTCGAGCTCGAGGACCGCCTTGAGCCGCCGCAGGACCTCGGCGGCGAGCTGGGCGCTGCGCCGCATCACGTGGGCCTGACCCAGGCTCGTGCGGAGGTCGTCGCGCGCCGCGACGCCCTCCTCCATGACGGCGGCGTGGTCGGTCCAGGCCATCTCCTCGAGCACCTTGCGCTCGGCGATCCCCGGCAGCAGCGGCCGCGCCGCCGCGATGGCCAGCACTGCGGCGACGGGGAACAGCAGGAACGCCGGCCACCAGGTGAACCCGGCGACCAGCCACAGCGGACCGGCGGCCAGCACGGTGCGCGCCGCCATCCAGACCGACCAGCGAAGCAGCTGGCCGACCTCGTGGGTGTCGTCGTCGATCCGGTCGAGGATCTCGCCCACGGCCTGCTCGGTGAGGTCGGGCAACGGCTGGGCGAGGGCGGCCTCGAGGAGGTCGGCGCGCAGCGCCCCCTCGGCGCGGTCGACGATCACGAACCAGCCCGTCTTGGCGACGGTGTCGATCAGCGCCCCGCCGACCACGCACAGCGCGAGGACCAGCACGAGCCGCCCGGTCGCCTCGTCGGTCAGCCGCCCGGCGACCACCGACCCGAGCGAGGCCAGCGTCGCGGCGACCAGCGACCCGAACAGTGCCGCCCCGGTGGCCGGCCGCTTGAGCCGACGCCAGTCGACCGGTGTCCTGCCCTGCGGAAGGGCACCGCCGGCGGTGACGGTCGTCGTGCCATCGGGCGCAGGCAGGACGGAGAAGGACACCAGACCAACCTAGGTAGTGCCTCCGACATCCGCGAATCGATTAAGGATCCCGTCGGCCGCATCGCGCAGCCGGCCGCTGAGCGCAGCGATGTTGGCCCCCGGCGGGCACAGGAGGATCGGGCGCGGGCCCCCCGGTCGCCTCGACTATGCTCCTGGCTCGGGCCCGGTCGGGCCGGTTCTTCCACGGGGGCGGTGACTCGATGACGACCTTCCTGGTCATCGGTGTGGTCGGGCTCGTCATCCTCACGATCTCGCTGCTGGCCGGCGACCTCCTCGACGGCGCGTTCGACGCGCTCGCCGCCGGAGACTGGTTCTCCAGCGCGGTCATCGGGGGCTTCGTGTCCGCCTTCGGCTTCGGTGGGGCGCTGACGCTCGGCCTCGGGGGATCGATGGCGGTCGCCGTACCGGTCGGGGTCGCGGCCGGCGCCGGGTTCGGCTGGTTCGCCGCCTGGCTCACCCGCCTCATCAGGGGCGGCAGCAGCGACGAGGTCGTCAACCCTTCCGACGCCGTCGGCCATCCCGCCACGGTGCTGGTGGAGATCCCCGAAGGCGGCTTCGGCGTCGTACGCCTCCGCCTCGGCGGCCACGTCCTCCAATACAACGCGCGCTGCGACACCACCCAAACCGCCGGCGCGGACGTCTATGTCACTGAAGTGCTCTCGCCGACCGCCGTGGCCGTGGCCCCGGTCTGGTCCGAACTGACCTGAAAGGCCGCCCATGAACAACCCCGTCATCGTGTCCATCGTGGGGTTCGTCGTCCTCCTGGTGCTCGTGGTCCTGCTGGTCACCAGCCGCTACAAGGTGGCCGGCCCCAACCAGGCGTTCATCGTCACCGGCCGCAAAGGCAAGGCGGTGCTCAACCCGGAGACCGGATCGCTGACCACCGACCTGTCGGGCCAGAAGGTGATCCTCGGCGGCGGCACCTTCGTGATCCCCTTCGTCCAGAAGCTGGCGACGATGGACCTGTCCAGCCGGCGCATCTCGGTCCAGATCCGCGGGGCCGTGTCCGGGCAGGGCATCAAGCTGAACGTCGAGGGGGTCGCGATCGTCAAGGTCGGCGGCAACGCCGATCAGATCCGCTTGGCGGCCCAGCGGTTCCTGAGCCAGCAGCAAGACGTCGAGCCGTTCACCCAGGAGGTGCTCGCCGGCGCGCTGCGCTCCATCGTGGGCGGGTTGACCGTCGAGCAGATCATCCGTGACCGGGCGGCGTTCGCCCAGCGCGTCGCCGACGAGTCGGAGAACTCGCTGACCGGCCAGGGCCTGATCCTCGACACGTTCCAGATCCAGGACGTCACCGACGACGGCACCTACCTCGCCGACCTCGGGCGCCCCGAGGCGGCGCGCATCGGCCAGGCTGCGGCGATCGCCGAGGCCGAGGCGCGCCGGGCCGCCGAGCAGGCACGGATCAAGGCCGAGGAAGAGATCGCGATCGCGCAGCGGACGCTGGCGCTCAAGCAGGCCGAGATCAAGTCCGAGACCGACGCCGCCGCCGCCAACGCGGCCGCCAGCGGGCCGCTGGCCCAGGCCGAGCGCGACCAGTCGATCCTCGCCGAGCAGGAGAAGGTCGCCGTACGCCAGGCGGCGCTGACCGAGCGCAAGCTGGAGACCGAGGTCCGCAAGCCGGCCGACGCCGCCCGCTACCGCGTGGAGCAGGAGGCGGAGGCCAACCGCAACGCCGAGATCGCCGGGGCCGAGGCCCGCAAGGCCGCGGTCATCGCGGCCGCCGAGGCCAAGGCCGAGGAGGCACGCCTGAGCGGTGAGGCCGAGAAGCAGAAGCGCTCGGCCCTCGCAGAGGCCGAGGCGATCGAGGGCGAGCGCCGCGGCGCGGCCGAGCGCGCCCGCCGTGTCGCGGAGGCCGAGGCCACCCGCGCCGAGGGCGAGGCCACGGCCGCCGCGACGCTGGCCGTCGGGCAGGCGGAGGCGGAGGCGATGGACAAGCGCGCCGCCGCGTTCGCCAACTACAACGAGGCCGCCGTCCTGCAGATGCTGGTCGAGGTCCTGCCGCAGGTCGCCCGCGAGGTGGCCGCACCCATCGCCGCCATCGACGACCTGACGATCGTCTCCGCCGACGGCGCCGGCGCCCTGCCCAAGCAGGTCGTCGACAACGTCACCCAGACGCTGGCGATGCTCAAGACGTCCACCGGCCTGGATCTCGCGGGCGTCATCCAGCGGGCGGTCGAGGGCAGGTCACTGCCGACGGCCGAGGCTGCAGACGCCTGAGCCCGGGCGCGGCGCACCGCGCTAGAGCTTGGACATCTTGGCGAACGGGCTCGGGATCCGGACCGTCTGGTTGGTGAAGTCCACGGTCGCGCCATCGGCGTCGACGCTGATCACTTGTCCGAGGCCATAGACGTCGTGGGAGACCCGATCATCCACGGCGTACTGCTCGATGACCGGCTCGGGCTCCTGCCGGAAGGGACTGTTGGCGAGTTGTCGGCGTCGCCACGCCGGAGAGGTTGACATCACCTCCAGTGTGCCCCCCGACGGGCCGCTCCGGAACCCTCCCGTGCGTTGCGCGCCATCCGGCATGGCTCCCTCCGGACACGACGGCGCATGCGGCCACCCCGCAGCGACCGCGCTGACCTCCTCGGGATCGATATCTGGGGCATCCCCGCCAGTGATGCCGGCCTCGCAGAGCACACTGGGCGGTATGGTCGAGATGGTGGGCGCTGCGGTGGGGACCGCGATCGCCGAGGCGGCGCAGTTGTTGTTCGACTTCAATGCGGAGTACGACATGCCGTCGCCGCCGGTCGCCGAGGTGACCGAGCGACTGGCGCACCTGATCGAGGGCGACCACGTCGTCATCCTCGTGGTCCGCGAGCCGGAGTCGCAGGCGGCGGTCGGGGTCGCGATGCTGCGCCTGTATCCGTCGCTCTGGTCCTCCGCCCAGGAGGCCTATCTGGCCGAGCTCTATGTCGTCCCGTCACACCGGGGCCAGGGCTTCGGGCGCGCCCTCATCACCGACGTCCTCGCGATGGCCCGCGACCGCGGCGCGGACTATGTGTTCCTGGTCACCAGCGAGGAGGACACGCTCGCCCACCGGCTCTATGCGGCAGCCGGCTTCCGCCGTACCGAGGGCGCCGACGGGCCCGCCATGCTCGCCTTCGAGCGTGAGCTGTGAGCACCTCGCAGGCCTAGGGTCGGGCCATCGATCTTCGACCAGCGACGGAGGCCTACGTGCACGTCTTCCTCAAGCCCACCCAGCGGTTCCTCAGCTGTCACGTCTGCCAGGGCCTGATGTTCGCCCGACGGGAGATCAAGATGACGACGACGGGCATGACGTTCTTCGACCTCGACTGGCTCAACCGGTCGGCTGACGGCGTCATCTGCATGCGCTGCGGCTATGTCCACACCTTCATGGGTGACGCCCACCAGTGGGTCGACCCCGCGAACGTCGACTCCAGCGATCTGCCCGCCGACCCCTTCGCGGGCTGACGCCAGCGCGTCGTCACCCTTGAATCCGGTTTCAGGGGAGGTCCAGACTGTGCCGCGACGGCGTGCCGAGACGGAGGCGGATGCATGACGAAGCTGACGTCGGACGTCATCGTGGTCGGCGCGGGTCTCGCCGGGCTGGTGGCCGCGCGGACCTGCCAGGACGCCGGACTGAGTGTGCGCGTCCTCGAGGCGCGTGACCGGGTCGGCGGCCGCTCCTGGACCCGGCAGGCTGCGGGGACCAGTCTCGACCTCGGCGCCGAGTGGGTCTCACCGGGGCACCACGCCGCCGTGATGGCCGAGCTGGAGCGCCACGGCATCGACCTGGCGCCGGCCGCCGAGGCCGCCGAGGTGTTCTGGTCGGTCGCTGGGCGCCATCGGCGCGCCGCCGAGATCCTTACCGACGCCGAGCAGGAGGAGCTGGCGGGTTTGTTCGCGCGCGTCGACGACGACAGCCGTCGCATCGACTTCGACAACCCTCGCTGGCACGAGCCCGTGACCGATCTCGACGTCCCGCTCGAGACCTACCTCGATCGCCGTGCGGCCGCGGGCGCCGTACGCGAGGTCTTCCTGCTCAACGCCTTCGCCCTCATGGGCGCCGACGCGACGCGCTACTCCGCGCTCCAGCTGCTCCACGAGGTCGCCGGGTTCGGGTCTTGTCGCGAGGCGTTCACCGGCGAGTCCGACCGGATCAGCGGGGGCACGATGGCGATCGCCAGCGCCATCGCGACGGAGGTCGGTGATGTCGTCACCCATGGCGCCGCCGTGGACCGCGTGTCGGTGAGGGCCGACGGCGCCGTGGCGGTGTCGACCCGCGAAGGGGTGCTGGCTGCCCGGGCGGTGGTGATGGCGCTGCCGGTCAACGTCCTCGCGCGCATCCAGCTCGACCTCCCGCTGACCACGGCCGCCCGGATCGTGATCGCCGAGGGTCATGTCGGTGCGATCACCAAGGTCTGGTCACTGGCCCAGGGTCTGCCCACGCCGTACTGGGCCTTCGGCTGGCCGGATGTGCCTGAGTCCTATGGCATCGAGACCGACGCCGGCACGTGCGTGGCCGGCTTCCAGCTCGTGTCGGGTCCCGACTCGACCGAGGCCAGGGCCGTCGTCCTTGACACGCTCCGCGCGCGGCACCCCGAGGCCTCGTTCGACGAGACCGCGCTGCCCGCCCACGACTGGGTCGAGGACCCTGCGTCACGCGGGACCTGGCACACCACCCGGGTGGGCCAGGCGCGGGGCTGGTATGACCTGGCTGCCCAGCCGGGGCCCTGCTTCTTCGCCGGTGGCGATCTGTCGCGACGCTGGGTCGGCTGGATGGACGGTGCCCTCACCTCGGGCGCGGACGCGGGCCGCCGCGCCATCGCCCAGGTCGCCGGGACGCCGGTGCCGGAGGTGAGCGGCTGAGGCCCTGGCTGTCCCAGTGGGTGCGGTGGGGGTGGTCGCCGGGGTGGTGACGGTTCATCAAGGTAGGAAGGCGAGCCCTCACTTACCGTGCTGAACTCAACGAGGTAAGTGAGGGCTCACCCACTTACCTTGATGAACCGTCACACCGCCAGCACCCTCAGTGAGACAGCTCCCGCTCGGGCGAACCGAGGCCGGGATAGCCGGCGTACGCCGACAGGGCGGGCTGTCCGCCCAGGTGGGCATAGAGGACCCGCGACCCCTCGGGGATCTCGCCGCTCCGCACCATGCCGATCAGACCGGCCATCGACTTGCCCTCATAGACGGGGTCGGTGAGCATCCCCTCGGTCCGGGCGACGAGGTGGATGGCCTCGACCGTCGCCGCGTCGGGGAGCCCATAGGCGGGGCCCTCATAGCCGCCGACGACCGTCACCTCGTCGTCGCGGAGCGGCCGGCCGAGGCCGATCTTGTCGGCGGTGTCGGAGGCGATCCGGCGTACTTGCTCGGTGGTCTGCTCGAGGGTGCCGGAGGCGTCGATCCCGATGACGCGGCGACCGGGGCGGTCCGACAGGGCGAAGCCGGCGATCATGCCGGCGTGGGTCGACCCGGTCACCGTGCAGACGATGATCGTGTCGAAGAAGGTGCCGAGCTCGGCCTCCTGGGCCTCGACCTCGACCGCCCAGTTGGCGAAGCCGAGACCGCCCAGTGGGTGGTCGGACGCGCCGGCCGGGATCGGGTAGGGCTTGCCGCCGGCGTCGACCACCGAGTCGATGGCGTGCTTCCACGAGTCGCGGATGCCGATGTCGAACCCGGCCGGGTCGATGCGGATGTCGCCGCCCATGATGCGGGTGAGCTGGATGTTGCCGACCTTGTCATAGGCCATGTCGCTGTAGTCGACCCAGCCCTCCTGCACCGTCACGGCCTTGAGTCCCACGTGGCAGGCGACGCCGGTGACCTGGCGGGTGTGGTTGGACTGGATGCCGCCGATCGACACCAGCGTGTCGCAGCCGGTGTCGATGGCCTCGGCGACGAGATATTCGAGCTTGCGGACCTTGTTGCCGCCGAACGCGATCCCCGAGTTGCAGTCCTCGCGTTTGGCCCAGATCTCGACCTTCCCGCCGAGCGCCTCGCTCAGCCGTGGCAGCGGATGGAGCGGCGAGGGGCCGAAGAGCAGGGGTTCGCGGCGGAAGTCGTCGAGGGCCATGCGCAGACTGTAGTGACTCCCCCGCTCACCGTCGCGGCGCTACCCTCGCCCACGTGATGATCGAGGTGACGACCCCGGCCGGCGCGGCGGAGGCGTGGCTGTCCCGGCCCGACGACGGCGCGCCACACCCGGGCGTGCTGATGTTCATGGACGCGATCGGGCTGCGGCCGCGGATCTTCGAGATGGCCGACCGGATCGCGTCGTGGGGCTACGTCGTACTGGCGCCCAACGTCTTCTATCGCGACGGGTCGGCGGCCGAGACGTCGCCCGACGGGCCGCTGGACTCCCCGGAGAAGCGTGAGGCGTTCTTCGGTGTCGCTATGCCCCGCGTCGGCGCCTTGACGCCCGACAAGGCGCTGCCTGACATCGACGCCTATCTCGCCGCGCTGACGGCCCGCGACGACGTGACCGCGCCGGTCGGCGTCATCGGCTATTGCATGGGCGCCCGACTGGCGATCCGGGCCGCGACCAGCCACCCCGACGTCGTCGCCGCGTGCGGCGGATTCCACGGTGGTGGACTGGCGACCGAGGCACCCGACAGCCCCCACCTGGGCCTGGCCGACGCGCGGGCCCGGTTCGTGTTCGGCCACGCCGACAACGACGGCTCGATGGGCCCGGACGCCGTGGCACGCCTCGGGCAAGCGCTCGACGATGTCGGGCTGACGGCGAGCAACCAGGTCTATCCCGGGGCTGCCCACGGCTATTCCATGGCCGACACGGCGGTCTATCACGAGGAGGCGGCGGAGCGGCACTTCCGCGAGTTCCGCGACCTCCTCGACAGCACACTCAGGTGACGACGACGACGTCGCTGACGTCGTAGCCGATCTCCTCGTCGGCCATGTTCTGGTCCTGGTCGACATAGACGGTGGTCGGGTAGTCCTGCCCGGACGGCCAGGTCACGTCGACCTGCGCAGCACCGGTGTCGTTGGCGGCCTGGATGATGTCGGCCATCGTCACCCAGCGGTACTTCGGTGCCTTCTGGCCCTTGCGGTGGCCGTCGCCCTTCTCGACGTACGTCGCCGTGACGACCTCGCCGCCCCTCACCTCGATGCGGATCGGCGTGCCGGCATCCATGCAGAAGCAGGACACCCGGACGGTGAAGTCATAGTCCTGCGGCGCATAGGCCGGATAGGTCCCGACCGTGGGCTCGACCGACGGCGACGCCGGCGACGAGGACGACGGAGCGGGCGATGATGCGTTGGGATCCTCGGCGCGGGGTTCGCTGCCCTGGGAGCCGCAGCCGGCGAGAAGCACCAGTGACGCGAGCGCAGCGACGAGTGTTCGGGTCGGGTTCATGGCCGTTGGACGCAGCCCGCCGCGGACGGGTTCCCCACCCCCACCGCCGCCGGCCCCGCTGACCTCTCGCCGAGTCGTCACAGAACCTGACGGCTCGGCGTGGAGGGCGGCGGTCAGGGTGGTGCGGTCAGTCGGGGGCGTGGTCGCGGGTGAGGCGGGCGAGCTCGGAGATCCGCAGGACGCGCTTGCGGGTGGCCTCGAGGCGGGCGGCGAGGACCAGGAAGACCTGGGCCGTCGTGAGGGCGTCGCCGAGAGCGTGGTGGGGAGTGTGGACCGGGAGCCCGAGGTCGCGCGCGAGCGACTCGAGCCGCGGCACTCCCGGACCGGCCGTGGCCAGCCCGGCGGCGCGGGCCAGCGGCGCGGTGTCGAGGATGTCGCGCGGCAGCCGCTCCCCCAGCGGGGCGAACGCGCGATCGAGGAAGGCCCGCTCGACGAACGCCGCGTGCGCGACGAGGACCTTGCCGCGCAGCCGCTCGCGGAACTCGTCGAGCAGCTCCGGCAGCGGCGGCGACGAGGCGAGCTCGTCGAGGGTGAGGGCGTGGATCTTGGCGGACTCGGGCCCGATCGGTGCCACGGGGCGGACCGTGCGGTAGTACCGGTCGGCGCCGATCCGCCCACCCCGCACCGGGGTCACCCCGATCGAGATGATCTCGTCGACGCGGGGGTCGAGACCGGTCAGCTCGAGGTCGACGACGGCGAGCTCGGCCTCGCGCCACGGGGCGTCCTCGGGCGCCGGCCAGCGGCGGCGGAAGCGGATCATCGGCCCCGGGGCACCCATTCGTTCTCGAGGCGCTCCTGCACCTCGGCGATGGCCTTGAAGCTCTGCCGCAGCTGGCGGCGCGAAAGGCTGTCCAGCGCCTTGGGGTCGACGTACGGCGACGGCGGCCGGCCGTGGCGCAGCGACTCGATCTCGGTGGCGAAGACGAGCTCATAGAGCTCCTGGTGCGCATGCCGCAGCGCCGCGGCCTCGTCGGCGGACAGCAGGCCGTACTGCGCTCCGAGCGCGAGCCGCTCCTGCGTCGAGGCGACCAGGGTGCCGGTGGACGCCGCGACCCAGCGACCGATCTGCACGATGGGATAGAGCGCCCGGCCCTTGATGTGCAGCTCGCCCCGGTGCTCCCCGTCGGACTCCACGACGAAGTCGCGCACGAAGCCCAGCGGCGGCTTGACCTCCACCGCCTCGGTCAGCATCTGGCGACGGAACCACGACTTGGGGGGCGCCTTGCGGGCGTCGCGCTGGAACTGGCGGCCCAGCGACAGCCCGATGACCGGGCGGGAGTCGGTGACCATCGCCACGAGCACCAGCGACGCCGAGCCCGCACCATAGTCCTCCCAGTGCTTGGCCGCGGCCCGCCAGCTGTCGATGCTGCGGTTGAAGAGCGGGTTGTCGGCGTTGGCGCCGGAGGAACAGCGCTCGAGGCCGCACGCCTCGGCGGCGTCGAGCACCCGGGCGGCGGCGGCGACCACGTCGTCGCGGCGGCCGTCGAACTCCGGCGCACGCCAGACCAGCCCGGTGTCGACGTCCGACCCGGGGAAGGGCTCGCGCCGCGCGAGCGACCCCATGAACAGCCACGAGAAGCGACCTTGGTCGTCGCTCGCGAACGGCTCGACCCGGGCGATGCACTTCTCCATGAGCGACTCGACCAGCGCGCTGAGCAGCCCGCCCAGCCGCAGCGCCGGGACGCCGGAGTCGAAGAGCTCGACGATGGTGGGCCGCAGGCCGGCCGCGGCGGCGACGAGCTCGTCGAGCGAATCGGCGGCGTCGATCGCCGCGCGGCAGGCGAGCGGGTCGCGGATGTCGGCGCTGGCCAGGTCGACGACGCGGCAGACCCCGGAGGGCCGGCCGTCGTCGTCGGCGAGCACGAGGTGGTGGACACCGTGCTGGACCATCTGGAGGAACGCCGTCGCGGCGGGCTCGCTGCGGTCGAGTGTCTGGACGGGCGTCGTCGCGATCGTGGCCAGGGGCGCGTCGACGGGAACCTCTCCGGTCGCGACCCGGCTGCGGCAGTCGCTGTCGGTGACGATCCCCAGTCCCTCGGGCAGCTCGACCAGCACGCACGACTGCCGGGCCTCGGTCATCATCACCGCCGCCTCGCGGATGGTGGTGTCGGCCCGGCACCACAGCGGGTCGCGGGCGAACTCGCCGGCCGGCCGCAGGCCATAGTCGGCGGCACCGCTGAGCAGCTCCTTGGGCGCCTGCTTGGCGCGCCGGAAGGCGAGTCTGTCGGGGTCGTCCAGGATGCCGCGCGGGTCCGGGAGCAGATAGATGAGCGTGTCGGTCGCCGCCCGGGCCGCCATCGCGGGCGGGATCCCGCTGAGCACCGACAGGTGGCCGAAGGTGTCGCCGGGGCCCAGCTCGTCGACGACGCGGCCACGGTCGAGCAGCTGCACCAGCCCCGTGCGTACGACGGCCAGCCGCTCGAGCCGGTCGGCCCCCGGCTCGATGATGAGCGCCCCCTTGGCGAAGAACTCGACCTCGACGTGGGAGGCCAGCCGCTCCAGGTCCTCGGCGTCCAGCGCGTCGTAGGGCGCCTGCTTGCCGAGGAAGTCCACGAACTCCTGCACGCGGTCAGCGTAGGGCTTCACGAGGCCCTCGGGTTTCCACGCCACGGCTAGCATCACGGCCGTGCGCACGCTCATCGGCCCCACGGGCTCCTCGATGGACCTGTCGGCCGCCTATCCCTGGCCGGTGGGCCGCGCGTGGACCCGGGTCACGATGATGCGAGCGCTCGACGGCGGCGTGGCGGGCGCCGACAACCGCAGCGGCTCCATCTCGAGCGAGGCCGACCGCGAGGTGCTGTCGGCGAGCCGCAGGCTGGCCGACGCCGTGGTGATCGGGGCGTCGACGATGCGGCTGGAGCGCTATGGCCCGCTCCGGGTTCGCGAGGACGCCGCCGACGAGCGCCGCGCGCTCGGCCTGCGGCCCGCGCCGGTGCTCGCGATCGTGAGCGGCAGCCTGGACCTGCCGTGGGACGAGAAGGCCTTCACCGAGTCCGCGGTCACCCCCATCGTGGTCACCACCGGATCCGCGCCGGCCGAGGCGCTCGAGGACGCCCGCCGTCGCGTCGACGTCGTCGTGCTCCCGGGTGAGCGGCCGACGGCGACCGCGATCGTCGCCGCCCTCCGCGACCGTGGCCTCACGAGGATCGTCTGCGAGGGCGGGCCGGGCCTGCTCCGCTCCTTCGCCGAGGAGGACGTCGTCGACGAGGTCGCGATGACGGTCTCGCCCCACCTGGTCACCTATGGTCCGGGCGCCGGTGGCGCCGGCGACGACGCTCCGCTCCCCCACGCGTTCGAGCTCGTCGGGCTGATCGAGAATGAATCCTTCCTGTTCGCGCGTTACATCCGCACGGGCCGCCGCGACGAATCACTGTCGGCCACGACGGAAGGAACGCCGGCATGATCGATCTCCAGGGGCTCGCCGAGCTCGCCGCGAGCAACCCCGAGGCGCTGCGTCACCCGGTGGCGCCCCTCCGGCTCGGCGACCGTGTCGTCGACAGCGACACCACCCCCGTGATCATGGGCATCGTCAACCTGTCGCCCGACTCCTCCTACCGCGACAGCATCGCCACCTCGACGGAGTCCGTCGTACGGCGGGGCAAGGTGCTCGCCGCGCAGGGCGCGGACCTGATCGACATCGGGGCCGAGTCGACCAACGCCACGGCCGAGCGAGTGAACGCCGACCGACAGGCCGAGCTGCTCGTCCCGGCGATCGAGGGTCTGGTGGCCGAGGGGCTGGTGGTGTCGGCCGAGGCCTATGACCCGGACGTGGTCCGGGCCTGTCTCGAGGCGGGCTCCCAGGTGCTCAACTACACCGGCCATGCCGCCGACGACGAGATCTTCGGGCTGGTCGCCGAGCACGGCGCGACGCTCGTGATGTGCTCGATCCTGGGCTCGGACTCCCGCGACGTCACCGACGTCGAGCGCGAGGCCGACCCGCTGCCGGGCTATCTGGACCACTTCGAGAAGCGGGTCGCCGTCGCGCGGGCGCGTGGCGTCGAGGACATCGTGCTCGACCCTGGCCTGGGCTTCTTCTATGGCAACCTGACCGACCCGATGGTGCGCCTGGACTACCAGACGCGCGTGCTGCTTCGGACCTTCGAGCTGCGGGTCCTCGGACTGCCGCTGTGCCAGTCGATGCCGAGCGCCTACACGGTCTTCGAGGAGCAGTTCCGCATCGCGGAGCCGTTCTTCTCCGTGCTGGCGCGGCTGGCCGGCACGGGCATGATCCGCACCCACGAGGTGCCGCAGGTGCGGGCGATGACCGACACCATGCAGCGCCTGGGCGTGAGCACGGGCCGCACGCCGTTCACACGCCGGTGACGCGCACCCCGGCGTGGGTCTTGTAGCGCCGGTTGACGCTGATCAGGTTGGCGGTGAGCGCCTCGACCTGGTGGGCGTTGCGCAGTCGGCCGGCAAAGACGCCGCGCATCCCGGGAACGGCGTCCGCCAGCGCCCTGACCAGGTCGGTGGCGTCGCGGTCGTCGCCGACGACGAGGACGTCGAGGTCGACCCGGGCGACCTCCGGGTCCTCGAGCACGACGGCGCTGACGTGGTGGAAGGCGCCGGTCACCCGTGACCCGGGCAACAGCTCGGCGGCCTGCTGCGCGGCCGACCCCTCCGGGACGGGCAGCGCGAAGGCTCCCTGCTTGTCGAAGCCGAGCGGGTTGACGCAGTCGACGACCACCTTGCCGTCGAGCGCCTCGGCCAGCTCGCGGAGTAGGTCGGCATGGCCGTCCCACGGCACGGCGACCACGACGACGTCGCCCGCCCGCGCAGCGTCGGCGTTGCTCGCCCCGCGGACGCCGTGACCGATCCCCGCCGCGGTCTCCTCCGCCCGCTCGGCGCTGCGGCTGCCGAGCACGACACTCAGGCCGGCGGCGGCGAACCGGCGGGCCAGGCCACGGCCCTGCGGTCCTGTCCCACCGAGGACGGCGATGGTGAGTCCGGCGAGCTCCGGCGCCGCGGTCATGACGGCTCCCCGTGGAGGACGCGACGGACCCGGGCATGCAGGTCGGTGGCGGCCTCGGCGCTCGCGGAGCTCAGGCCGACCATGTCGAGGAAACCGTGGATGAGCCCGTCATAGCGCTGGGCGTCGACGCCGACCCCGGCCGCCGCCAGCTTGGCGGCATAGGCCTCGCCCTCGTCGCGCAGCGGGTCGAACTCGGCGGTCACGACCACGGCCGGCGGTCCGCCCGTGACGTCGCCGAGCATCGGGACCAGCCGAGGATCGGTCAGGTCGAGCGCGGCCAGGTCGGTCCCGACGTAGTGCTGGGAGAACCACGCCATGGTGGGGTCGTCGAGGAAGTAGCCCATCGCGTTGTCGTGTCTGGACGGGTAGTCCACCAGCGGGTCGACGGACGGATAGATCAGGATCTGAGCGGCCAGCCGGTCCGGCATGGTCTGCGCGACGATCGCCGCCAGGTTGCCGCCCGCGCTGTCGCCGGCGACCGCCAGCCGGTCGTCTCCCCCGAGCTCGGGCAGGTGGTCGGCGGCCCACGCCGCCGCCGCCTTGGCATCCTCGGGACCGGCCGGATAGGGGTGCTCGGGCGCCAGTCGGTAGGCCACGCTCAGGACGACGACATCGGCATCCCGGGTGAGCCGACGACAGGTCTGGTCGTGGGTGTCGAGGTCGCCGATCACGAAGCCGCCGCCGTGCAGATAGAGCACGGTCGGCCAGGGCCCGGTGCCCTCGGGGCGATAGAGCCGGGCGGGCAGGTCACCCGCGGCCCCGCGCACGGTGAGGTCCTCGACCTTCCCGACCGGCACGACCTGATCGGGCGTCACCATCCCGCAGGTCAGCGCCCGGAAGGACGCCCTCCCGGCCTCGGGGGTGCCGGCATGGATGGGCACCACCCCCGGTGCCTCGAGCATGCTCAGCAGGGCGGCGATCTGGGGGTCGAGCGGCATGCCGGGAACTCTAGCCGCCGCCGGGAAGCGTCAGCGGAGGTAGTTGACGGCCGCCCGGGCCAGCGCCTTGGCATAGGCGTGGCGCCCCTTGGCGCTCGTCATGAGCGCCACGTCCTGGGAGTCCTTCATGTTGCCCAGCTCGACCATGACCGTGGGGACGTTGGAGAGGTTGAGGGTGCCGAGGTCGGAGCGGAAGTCGAGCCCGTCGCCGCCGGCGATATAGCCGGCATAGGGCAGCCCGGCGCCCTTGTGGAGCGAGCGCCGCGTGACCAGCGCCAGCGCCTTGGACGCCGCATAGATGTCGTGGGTCCAGGGCTTGCGGTCGGTCGGCGCGATGACGTGGAAGCCCGGCCCACCGCCATAGTTGCCGTCGCCGTGGATGCTGATCTTGAGGTCGGCCGGGATCTTGTTGCCGATCCGGCCCCGGGTGTTGATGCACGGGCCCCACAGGTCCTGGCGGTCACCGGAGCGGGTCAGGATCACCTGGGCCCCGGCCTTCTCGAGCCGGCGCTGGGCGAGTTTGGCCACCCGCCAGTTGAAGGTCGACTCGGGATAGCCGCCGTCGGTTGCCGTGCCCGTGGTGTTGCACGCCTTCTTGAAGCCGCCGGCGGGCACGAGCCGGTTGGTCTCGGCGGGGAAGTTGTGGTTGCCGAGCTGGTGGCC
>JAGQUE010000717.1:0-468 GCA_020438665.1 Nocardioidaceae bacterium
CACCGACCCGGAGATCCTGCGCACCAACCTGGCCTCGGTCATCCTCCAGATGACCTCGCTGGGGCTCGGCGACGTCGCCCGGTTCCCGTTCGTCGACCCGCCCGACCGCCGCAACGTCACGGCCGGCGTCCAGCTCCTCGAGGAGCTGGGCGCCCTCGGCACGGCTCCCGCCGTCGAGGGGCGCCGCACGCTGACCCGGCTCGGCCGCCGGCTCGCTCGCCTGCCGATCGACCCGCGCCTGGGGCGGATGATCCTCGAGGCGGAGCGACTCGGCTGCGTGCGGGAGGTGGTCGTCATCGCCGCTGCCCTCTCGCTCCAGGACCCCCGCGAGCGGCCGGCCGAGCAGCAGGCCCAGGCCGACCAGCTCCACGCGCGCTTCAAGGACGAGTCGTCGGACTTCATCACCTGGCTCAACCTGTGGCGCTACCTGCGCTCCCAGCAGCGCGAGCTCTCCTCCAGCGCGTTCCG
>JAGQUE010000717.1:535-2547 GCA_020438665.1 Nocardioidaceae bacterium
CAGCTGCGACAGGTCTGCACGGAGATGAAGGTGCGGGTCGGTCACCCCGCCGACATCCCCGACGCCGACGGCATCCACCAGTCGCTGCTGTCGGGGCTGCTCTCGCACATCGGGCTGCTCGAGGAGCGCGCCAAGGACCCCCAGACGCGTGGCCAGGCCCGGGGCCAGGCGCGCGGTCCTCGCGGCCCCCGGGAGTACGCCGGCGCCCGCGGCACCCGCTTCGCGATCTTCCCCGGCAGCGTGCTCCGCGGGAAGAACCCCCAGTTCCTGATGAGCGCGGAGCTCGTGGAGACCTCGCGGCTGTGGGCCCGGCAGAACGCGGCGATCCAGCCCGAGTGGGCCGAGCGGCTCGGCGCCCACCTCGTGAAGCGGACCTATAGCGAGCCGCACTGGTCGACCAAGCGCGCGGCGGTGATGGCCTATGAGCGCGTCACCCTCTATGGCGTTCCTCTCGTCGCCGACCGTCTCGTCACCTATGGCTCGATCGACCGTGAGCTGGCCCGCGAGCTGTTCATCCGCCACGCGCTGGTCTATGGCGAGTGGCACACCCGACATCGGTTCTATGCCGAGAACCTGCGCCTCCTCGCGGAGGCCGAAGAGCTGGAGCACCGGGCCCGGCGCCGCGACATCGTCGTCGACGAGCACACCCTGTTCGACTTCTATGACGCCCGGGTGGGTGCCGACGTCGTGAGCGGCGTGCACTTCGACCAGTGGTGGAAGCGCGAGCGGCAGCGCCGGCCCGACCTGCTGACCTTCGACCCGGCGATGCTGACCCACGACAACGCCGAGGAGATCCGGGAGACCGACTTCCCGACCCGCTGGGAGGACGAGGGACTCACCTTCCCCATCAGCTATCACTTCGAGCCCGGGGCGGTCGACGACGGCCTCACCATCGACGTCCCAGTGGCGACCATCAACCGGGTCGATGCCGACGACTTCTCCTGGCTCGTGCCGGGACTTCGACACGAGCTCGTCACCAGTCTGATCCGCAGCCTGCCCAAGAACCTGCGGGTCAGCTTTGTCCCCGCCCCCAACACGGCGCGCGACTTCCTGGCCGCCGTACCGCCCGGGGAGGAGCCGCTGCTGACAGCGCTGGAGCGTTATCTGCGGTCGACCACCGGCGTCGTCGTGCCCCGGGAGGCGTGGGACTGGGACATGGTCCCGGCCCACCTGCGCCCCACGTTCCGGGTCGTCGGCGACGGCGGCCGCGAGGAGGCCAAGGGCAAGGACCTCGAGGCACTCAAGGAGCCGCTGCGGCCCAGCTTTGCCCAGGCCATGGCCGAGGTCGCCGGCGAGGCCGGCCGCACGAGCACGCGTCAGCGGGACTGGACCTTCGGTGAGCTCGAGGAGACACTGACTCACAAACGTGCCGGTCACGAGGTGGTGGCCCACCCGGCCCTCCTCGACGAGGGCGACAGCGTCGGGCTCGGCATCGTCGGATCGGCGGCCGAGGCCGAGGCCCGGCACCGCGCCGGTCTCATCCGGCTGGTCCTGCTCGCCGTCGCCGACGCCGACGGCCGCGCCCGGATGCCCGCGCTGGACAACGCGGAGAAGCTCGCGCTCGCGGGGTCGCCCTACGCGAGCGTGGCCGACCTCGTCGCCGACGTCGAAGCCGGCCTCGTGGCCGACCTGGTCGATGCCGGCGGGCCGGTGCGCGACGGCGTCGCCTTCGCCGCCCTGGTGTCTCGGGCGCGCACCGATCGGCAAGCCCGCCTGGCTGCGGCGCTCCGGGAGGTCATCACCGTGCTCGAGGCCTGGCGCATCGCCGACCGGGCGCTGACCGGCCGCGCGGAGATGGTGCTGCTGCCCGCCCTCACCGACCTGCGGGCGCAGCTATCTCGGCTGGTCCACGCCGGCTTCGTCGGCGAGGCCGGGGTGGCTCGGCTGCGTGACCTGCGACGCTACCTCCAGGCGATCGCCGTACGGCGGGAGCGGCTGGCCGGTCAGGTTGCGCGGGACCGCCAGCTCATGGACCAGCTCGCGGAGCTGCAGGACGCCTATCTCCACCGGGT
>JAGQUE010000109.1 GCA_020438665.1 Nocardioidaceae bacterium
CAGGCACCGTCGGAGGTGGGGTTGCGAGACGACCGCGATGATCGCGGAACACTTCGGGACCGCCTACTCCCGAGATTCGTGACCGCAGCTATGGACGTCAGCACTGATCCGCGCACGCGGGACGCCTGGGAAGCCTCCACGCGGGCTGCGTCTCTCGCGCTGCCGGACTCACGAGTGTGGCGCCGCCTGCTGGCCGAGCTCGACGCGAACGAACTCGTGCTGTACCTGGACGTCTTCACCGACGGATCTCGGGATGTCTTCGTCGCCGTCACCTCCGGGCGCCTGCTGTCGTGGACCGTGGTGAGCGATCGGTTTCGCAGAATGGTGCGTCGCAGTGCCCAAGTCACCGAGCACACCCGCACGGTGAAAGGCGTGCTGCGCCTGTCCGACGGCAGCTCCTCGACGCCCCTGCGCCTGGTCGGCCGGCCCGAGCAACGCACGGCCCTGCTCAGAGCACTGCGGCTTCCTGCAGACGCCCGGCCGGTCCGTGCCGTCGTGCTCGACTTGAGCACTTCACCTAGGACCAAGGCCGCGTACGCAGCCAGTCCCCTGCCACCGCCGGCGACCGGACCAGTCGCCGACGCTGTGCTCGGCTCGCTCGGGTCCGCCAAGGCGCAGTGCCTGGTCCGAGCCACCCAGCTCAGCCTGCATCCCTCGCTACCCGGCGGCGAGGTCATCGTCGTCGGCACCGGAACGAAGATCACGTTCGTTGCTGTCGGCGCCGATGCGAAGTCCCGGCCGACCATGGGCGTTGGTCGGGGGTCGCTGGGCTGGGACCTGCGTGGCACCGAGCTCACCTTGTTCCACAACCAGCCGGTCCGCTCGACCGTCGCTCGGCTCCGCGGGGAGCCTCGCGCGCTCGAGGCAGTCGTCGACCTGGCGCGCCGGTGGGCAGAGCTCGATGCTGTCGTTGAAGGCCAACGAGCCGCCCAACAGCAGGTGCGCCGCGTCACCGCCGCCGACGGGGTACCCGCCGTCCCGGTGGTTCGGAGGACGGGCTTTCTGGGGCGCAAACGGGCCGCACCGATCGGCAGTTGGCAACAGGCCGAGGCCGCAGCCTGCGCGTGGCTGCGGCACATGGGATTCAACGACGCCAAGGTGACTCCAACCGGCAAGGACGCCGGCGTCGACGTCATCGCCCGCAAGGTCCTCGCCCAGGTCAAGTGGGAGGCCACCCCGGTCGGGCGGCCCAAACTGCAGCAGCTCCACGGCGCGGCTGCCCACGCACGCAAGAAGGGAGCGTTCTTCTCCCGGTCCGGCTACACCGCCGACGCCCGGGCCTGGGCCGAAACGGCCGGCATTGCCGCGTTCGTCCTGCTCGACGACGGCTCGCTCGCGCTCAGCACCTCGGCCGCGAAGAAGATGATGCGCTGATGGCACCACGAGTCGTCGCCGTCGACGTCGGGTCGGTACGGACCAACTTCGCCTGGGCAGGCCTCGATCTACCAGGGCGACGCCCGGTTGGCGAGGGCGGCACGCACCCCGAGGGCGCCGCCCTCGCCGTGCTCGAGGCCATCGACTCAGGCGTGCCGGTCGCGCTTGGCTTCGAGGCTCCGCTGATGGTTCCGGTCAGTCCCGTTGGACCCGTCGACGGCTGGAAGACACTGGGACAGGCCCGCCAGGGCGAGACCGCTGACGGTCGCTCGCGGCCGTGGTCTGCCGGCGCCGGCAGCGGCGCCCTGGCAACCGGGCTGGTGCAGATGGCGTGGGTGCTCGAGCGCGTCGGATCCGGGCGGCCCGCGTTGCGGTGCACCACCCGGCCGGAGCCGTGGCTGGCCGGGGACGCCGAGTTGTTCGTGTGGGAGGCGTTCGTTTCCGGGACCGGCAAGCCCGTCCCCGCGGGGATCACCCAGCACGCAGCGGACGCGGCCGCAGCTGCCGATACCTTCGCCGACCGCCTGGAGGAGGGCACCTTGAGCGCGTCCGACGTCGTGTGCGCACCATCGTCGTCGTTCAACCTCGCGGCCGCGGCCGCGGCGTACGCCGGTCTGACGATTGCCGGTAGCGAACTGCGTGACCAGGTTCAGGTCTACCGCACCCGCCCCGCCCTCCTGTAGCTCACCGCCGGCGGTCGAGGCCGCGCGCGGGGCCGCGCACGCTGGATCGCCGCCCATGGCACACCCTCGCCAAGGTCGCGTCGAGCACGCCGGCGCGAGCGTGCTGCGCCGTCAGTGGCACGAGGACGCCGCGGCCGCGGCGATGCCGACCACGATGTCGTGACCCAGCGATGGGTCGACGGCGACGTGGAGACCGAGGTCAGTGATCCTGCCGTCCTGCGGGTGCCAGTCGCGGTCCTCGCGAGTGCGACCCAGGAGTGGGTCAAGTGCGTCGATCGTGGGCTTCCACAGGTTCAGCCAGTTGCGCCGCGGGCCGACGACGAACGCCAGCTGCAGCCGGACGGCCCCGGTGGGAATCGCGGCGGCGTCGACGACCGCCGACCGGACCTGCTCCTTGTAAGCAGTTGTCGTCGCCGAGGCGGTGGTGCGGACCGTGTAGGTCGTGGTGCCGGGTCCCGCACTCTCGGCTGCGGGGGCGATGACGACACGTGAAGTGTCGGCGTGCCTCTTGGTGCACCACACCGACACCAGGTCCTCGTCGCGGAGCCGGGTGGCCAGCGGGAAGGCGTAGTTGTCCAGGTCAGCCATGTCGACCAGGTCGCGCCCGGCCGGCAGACCGACCTCGAGCAACAGCGACCAGGGGCCGCCGGGTGCCGGGCGGTGCTTCACCAGCTGTGCGGTGTCGTCGAGGTACTCGCGCAGCCTGACCTGGTCAGGGTCAGTCGACTTGTTCCAGCTGGCCAGCCGCGGCGCCTTCCGGAGCACCACACCCTCTTCGCCAGGCCGGCGGTACCACCGCGGGATCATCACCCGCGGTGCACCGCGCCGGTCTGGTCCACCCACCAGACCTCGATCTGCGCCGCGGCGAGCGAGCCGGCCGTCTCGGCGTGCAGGTCGCGGTAGCGGGGGAAGTCCGGCAGGGCGATGACGCTGCCCCAGTCCGGCTCCTTCCCGCGCAGCCGCATCGCGGCCAGCACAGCTTGGGAGTACCAATGGCCGGCCTGGGTGCTCGGGCTGGTGCGCTTGGCCTCGCCGGCGCGCGCCGGGTCTGCGTAGTTGCGGCTGGGGAACCCCTTGACCTCCACACCGACGGTCCGGCCGTCGTGGGAGGCGATCACGTCGATGCCGTGCTCCTTGGTCGCGGTGTTGGCCACCGAGCGGATGCGCCATCCCTCGGCCGCCAGCGCCGTGACCAGGGCGGCCTGGACGTTGGCTTCGGTGTGCCACTCCCCTCCGAGCTCAAGCCCGGTGGGAGCAGGCCCGGCGGCGGCCGCGGCCGGCGCTGCGGGGGCGGTCGGTGACGTCGTCCGCGGCTCGACGTTGCCGGCGACCTCGAACCCCAATGCCGCCAGGTGCCGGCGAGCGGTATGGGAGATGAACTCAGACCGCGGGATCCCCGTGGCCACCTCGAAGGCCTGGATCGCGGGATACCAGGTGTCGTTGATCCTCACCGCGTGCTTGCGGATCGCGTCGGGAGCCACGTCGGTCAGACGGATCTCTACGTCCTCACGCGCAAGCTCGTAGCGCTGGCCGTTCAGCGTGAACTGAATCGTCCCACGGCCCTGACTGGTCATGGCCAGAAACTACGGCACTCGGCCGACACAAGGAGGCGAATGAGGCGGCCTGCTGGCGGTGGTCGTCGGTGGTTCAGCGGCGGCCTTACCGGGCGATACTCTTCACAGTATGTCGAACATACGTTCGACCGCCGCGAGGGGGATGGCGGTCGAGACGACCGCGTCGTTCCCCAACCCTGCCCAGGACTACTTCGAGGGCCAGATCTCGCTCGACCGGCACCTCGTCAGACGGCCGACCTCGACCTTCGTGCTGCGAGTCAGCTCGGACGCACTAGCCAGCATGGGCATCCGAGCCGGCGACGAGCTCCTGGTCGACCGCGCCCTCTCCCCCGCGCCCGGACGCGTTCTCGTGGTGCTCCTCGACGACGAACGTCGCCTCGGCCGCTTCGACGTCGTCGACGGCGTCGCCGTGCTGGCCACCGACCACGAGCAGATCCCACTCACCTCCGACGTCGAACCCTGGGGGGTCGCAACCGTGCTCCTGCATCACCTCCCCCTCGGCCCCGCCGGGGAACGCGAACGCCGCAACATCGCGAGATAGCCGATGACTCGCTACAACTGGGGCACCGCCAACACATCCCCACCACTCGCCCTTGTCGACGTCCGCTCGATGTTCGTCTCCGTCGAGCGCGTCCTCGACCCGGCGCTGCGCGAGCGCGCCGTGATCGTGCTGTCCAACAACGACGGCTGCGCCGTGGCCAGGTCCGACGAGGCCAAAGCCCTCGGGGTGCAGATGGGCGACCCGTGGTTCCAACTCCGCGACAAGCCCCACCTGGCCGACCTGGTCGCCAAGTCGAGCAACTACGAGGAGTACGGCGCCTTCTCCAGCAGGTTCCACGAGACCGTCGCCACCATCTCGGCCACCACCGAGACCTACTCGGTCGACGAAGCCTTCGTCGGGCTCCCCCGCGCAGACCCGGCCGCGACCGCAGACACCCTCCAGGCCCGCGTACGCCAGTGGACCGGCCTGCCCACCGCCGCCGGCATCGGGCCGACCAAAACACTGGCCAAGGTCGCCCAACGACACGCCAAAGCGATCGGACAGCCGCTCGTCGATCTCACCGCCTGGTCCCCTCACGACGTCGGTGACCTCCTCGCGACCACCCCGGTCTCGGAGGTTTGGGGCATCGGCCCGCGACTCACCGCCGGCCTTGCCGGGCTCGGCATCCACACCGCGGCCGACCTCGCCTTCGCCGACGCCGGCGTCCTGCGACGCCGCTGGTCGGTCGTCCTCGAGCGAACCACGCGCGAGCTCGCCGGCGTGCCCTGCATGCCCGTCGGGTTCACCCCCAAGGACCGCCAGCAGCTGATGTACTCCCGCATGCTCGGCGCCACGGTGAGCACCTCGGCCGAGATGCGAAGCGTGCTGGCACAATACGCAGCCGCCGCCGCCCGACGTCTCCGCGCCCACGGTCTCGACACCGCGCTCATGCAGGTCTGGATCAGCAGCAGCCGATTCCGCGACGACATCGCCCACCACTCGGCCGCCGTCGCCTTCGACCCCCCAACCAGCGACCCGCTCAGGCTCATCACCAGCGCCCGCGCGGTCCTCCCGAAGATGCGCCAAGGCTGGCCCTACAACCGCGCCGGGATCCTTCTCACCGGCCTGTCGCCCGCCGGCGCCACCCCGCAACTGTGGCCCGGCGAGACGCCGTCTCGACTCCGGCTGGCTGCCGCCCTCGACGAGCTCGCGGGGCGGTATGGCCGCGGGGCAGTTGGCTGGGGGCCGACCGGGCTGCGCGACCGGCGGCGGTGGGACATGCGTCGTGAACGGCTCTCCCCCGCCGGTACAACCAGCTGGACCCAGCTCCTCACCGTCCGCTGAGGAGCAGTTGGCCATCTCGGCGGGTCCCCTGACCTCGCCGGATCTGGCCGTCAGGAATCCCACGCGTCGGGAGCCTCGAGTTTGGCGAACCCGAACTCACTGGAGGCGCCCAGCTCGGCGCGCCGAATCACGTGGTTCACCGCGCCCTTGGTCACTCCGAGCAGCTGCGCGATGGTCAGCAGTTGAACCTTGCGGTGCGTGGCCAGGTGGAGCACCGCCGCCCCCCGCAGTGCGGCGTTGCTCTGCGTCAGTTGAGCCAGATGCTCATGGAGTGCGCTTGTCAACTGGGCGACGCCCTCGGGGCCGCCGTAGCGAACGGACCAGCCCGGCGCCGCCTCCGCCGCGGCCGCAAGGAAGGTGGCCGGGTCGCGAAGGACCTCCGCCACCACCTCGGCGGATGCGGCGGTTACGTCGGCGGGCTGCATGGAGCCGACTGTAACGACGTCAGGCTTCATCGGCTGGACCGAACCGTGTAGTCGGGCCGAGAGCAGCGATCGCAGTAGCGCCACACGGTCAGCGCGTCCGAGGGGCACGGCTTCCCGTGCACCTTGATCGTCATCGGGAACCCACGCTGTCGGCGTCCTGGTAGTCGTACGCAGCGGGAGCCTGCCGTGGACCGCGACGCCGACGGATCGGACCAGGCCGCCCTGGGCGACCGTTGCTCGGCCGCTCGCGGCTGCTCACCGCGACTCCTCCCGTGAGCGCGCCGCGGCCGCGGTGTACGGCGACCAGCAGACGTCCGGTGGTCTCTGCGCCCCGGCGGTCGGTGGCAGCGGGGGACGATCGGCGGATGCTCCCCCGGTCTCGTCGGTGTGGCCGGCGATCACGCAGCCAGGGCACAGGTGCTCGGTCGCGGTCATCTCCCACCCTGCCTCGAGGGCGGCCTGGTCCGCGATCGAGGGCGTCCACCACCCGGTCCCCTCGGGGGCGACCAGGCCGCAGCGATCGCACAGGACGACGTAGTGCGCGGTCTCTCGGTAGCACATCAGCCGTGACCTCCGTCCGCGCGGCTGTCGTCGACCCACGAGCCGTTCGAGGCCAGGCGGACCAACTGGTGGTAGTCGCACATCCGGCCACCGAGCTCAGCGTGACGTTCGCACCCGGGGAAGTCGCAGGTGGCGCCTAGGTGCTGCTGTTCGCGGCGGAATGCGGTGCTGGCCGCGGTGGCGTCCTCTGCCCTGGTCGTGGTGTTGCGGAGGTTCGAGACGGTGTCCATCACGAGCTCCAGGGGGGCTGGGTGAGGTCGTTGGCTCGGCAGTAGTCGGCGAGGGTGCAGCCGTTGATCTCGCCGATGGTGTCCCAGGCGCGCCCGTCCTCGTAGGCCTGGCGTGCCAGGTGGTCAAACGTGGAGGCGTCGAGGTGGTCGAGGACGCCTCCGGTCTGATCGCGCATGAGTCGCTCGACGAGCGCCAAGGTCGCCGGGTCCTCGGGGCTGATCGCGCTGGAGATGAGAGCGGTGTAGTGGCTTCGGGGTGCGGAAGGGGTGGTCATCGCGGCTGGGCCTCCGTAGTGGTCGGACGAGAGATGTGGGTTGGTCGGATGCCGGGTTCGGCCGTACGTGGCTGGCGAGCAGGTGTCGTTCTTCGAGTTCGGGTCACAGCAACATCCCTTCGGTCGGGGCCGTGAGGCCGCGTGCGGCGACGGCGTGCTCCTCGGGGCGCAGCGATCGCGCTGCCGGTGGCATGAGAGCCGGTCGGAAGCCGGTGCCCTCGGGGCCGTGCAGGACAGCTCGGAGGCGGTTGCTGATCCACCAGCCGACCTGTGGTGAGACGGCGTTGCCGTAGCCGTCCACCCGGTCGCTCGCGGACCCCCAGACCTGGAAGGTGCCCTGGTAGCCGGCGAAGTCGACGTCGAAGCCGCACCCGCGGCCGATCTCGTGGTCGTACATCATCCGGAAGAAGCAGTCCTCGAGCGTGAGGGCCTCCAGCGCCTCGTGCCACTCGGCCATCAGCAGTGCCGTGGTGTCGCGCGAGGTTAGCGTCCCGAATGGATCGGTGACCGGATGCGGAGCGGTCTCCGTGCCGGTCGAGCCGTTCTGCTTGTACCAGCCGGAGAACAGCAGCGCCTGGGTCGGCTCGGCGGTGATCCTGCCCAGCGGATCCGAGACCGGGTGGGCGCGGTACTTGGCCTCGCTGATGGCGCCGTTGTTCTTGATCGTGCCGGCCGCGGTGAGTAGGCCGGGGATCTGGTCGGCGGTCACGGTCGGCATGGCCTCGCCGTGCGTGGTGGGGGTCGTGTGCTGGCGGTAGGGGAGCACACCCGCCGAGATCAGCGCCATCGTCTCCGACCCACCCTGGGTCGGCAGCGGCTCGTCGACCCCGCGCGCAGCGCCCTGGAAGTTGTCGATCGCCATCGCGATCGGTGGGGTGAGCAGGCCGCTCCCGTTCGTCGAGGTCTGCGAGGGAAGCGGCTGGGAGAAGTCCCGGGTCCGGCATACCGAGCCGGGCCACTCGAATGTGTTCCCGGCGGCCGCCATCACCGCCCCGGTCGCAACGACGCCGGTGTTCTGCTGGCTGTCCTTGGGCCGCCACGGGTGGTGTTCCGACCCGAGCTGCGAGGTCGCCGGCACCATCACGGCCGGGAATTCGGCGAACCGCTGGCGGCACCGCTCGGCCCGCGCCATGGTCGCTCGCGCCAAGGGTGCGCGGTAGGTCTCGCCGGTCTTCTTGTCGCGGATCTCCTTGTCTTTCATCTCCCCGATGCGGGTTCCCAGGTTCGACAGGTCGAGCGCGTCGAGCGACGGCGTGAACGGCGGGATCACCTCGCGGTAGCACGAGGGGCAGCGGTAGTTGTACTGCTTGCCGTAGCGAACCGACCCGGTCGGCGGGACGCCGGTCTTCCACGACCACGCGGCTTGGACGATCGTCTGGCAGTGATCGCACCAGGACTCAGGTCGGTGCGCCAGGTCCGGGGTGGGGAGCTTCTTGTCCCAGAAGACCCAGTAGCCGCGATCGCGGGACTGG
>JAGQUE010000731.1 GCA_020438665.1 Nocardioidaceae bacterium
TCGGTTAGAGCAGCGGAATCATAATTTGAAATCCGCACTTCTTGCTTCGCCCTCATTCGGTCGCTTAAACACTTCATTCGTAAGAGTTTGCGATGAATAGTCTCCTCGCTTCGAATGTCCGTTTATGCCTCGTTATGCCCCTTTGCAGGTGTCATGACACCAGGCCTTAGAGCAGGTTGCTTCTTCTCCAAATTGAAAGCCTCGCACGGACACTTAATATTGGTTCCATGTCCGTTCTGAGTCCTCCGCGAACCTTTAGGTTCCTCTACTATCCAGACAACGCACCAAGGTGCGACGTCAATTTCACTTCGCCTTCCGCTGGCAGGCCAGGTGTCGCCGGTCCGCAGCCCAACGCCGCCGTGCTGACAAGCGGCACATTCGTCTGAGTGGGTCTTGGAGGTAGCGGCGTGTAAGCGAGGCATTGTGCTTCTCCGCCTCGAAGACATCACGAGTTCAGGCCAGCAACGCTTTCGCGTCGAGCCCGCGATTGGAAAGGCAAAATTGCGGCTCTATACCTGCGGGCCTGAGTGACTCGGCCCGCTTTCTTCTTTCGGATTCACACCCATGCACCATGGGTGCATGACCGTTCATCATCGTGCTTGATTCTGAGCACGGTCGGTGATGGTCAGAATAGGAATCAACAAAGGAGAAACCCATGAGTGATGACAAAAAAGCAAAGCCCGTGTTTGAAGAGCGGCTGCACAATATCCGTGTTTCGGTCTGGGAAAACCGAGACCGCAACGGCAACGTCTTTCACAATGTCCGCATCGTTCGCCGGTACAAGTCGGGAGATGATTGGGCAGATGCCGACTCGCTGACGGGACTCGGCGACCTGGCCCTAGCGGCTGAAGCTATCACATTGGCAAAGGCCTGGCTTCGTGAACGCACGCTGAACGGCTCGGCAGAATAGGGGAGGGCGTGAACATGGATGTATTCTTCTCCTATACGCGAGAGCAAGCGATAGCCGACGGGGTGCTGGTGGATGTGACTGAGATGGCCAAGGAAGCAGGCATTCGATACCCCACCGCCGTGACACGAGCTGTCTGGTGTGAATATGTCGAGGTGCCTGAGAAGGCTCCGTGGCAAGATGAAAGCGGTCGACTGTGGGACATCCTGTGGATGATGCGTCATGCCATTGTGTCGAGCCCAGAGCACACGGACTGGCTGAGATTCTCCCTCTACGTCCAGAATGACGAGTCCGAGCTAAAAGAAGTTCAGCTCAAGTCCGTCTGCGGCCCCGGCGATACCCCAGAGCCGGTCATTACCATCATGCTTCCCGACGAAGACTGATTCCGTGGGACAGCATGACGAGACCAACATGCTAGGCTTTGTGGCCTGGTTCCTGCTAATCGCTTTGATGGCCTATCATGAAGCGTGTGGTGGACCAGGCCGCATCTTTCCTACCAAGGCTGGCACTCCGCTGCATGGCGACTTGCTACGCGACCTCGACGGGGCACCGTGAGCCCGTCGAGACAATCCCGAGATGCATCGACATCGGGGCAAGTAGGAAAGGAAGTTGACCTCAGCCAAGCGACGCTACCGGCCGCCCCGCAGCGGACCATGCTCACGCCGCCGGAGGTGGCCAAGCTGTGGGGCATCAAACCACACAAAGTGCTGGCCTGGATACGGAGCGGGGAGCTGCGGGCCATGAATGCCGCAGAACAGCTAGGCGGACGTCCTCGCTACCTCATAGACCTGGCCGACCTGCAGGCTTTTGTGAAGGCCCGGCAGGCGACCGCTGACCCACCCAAGCCACGGCGGCAGATTCGAAAATCGAAGCCGAGCGATTTCGTTGAATACTTCTAAGCGTCTTCAATCTGCAAGGTGTCCAGGATAGGCACATTGCTCCGCCCCAAGAAAATGGTGCCGACCACAGGTATCAATCAGTAGCCAATAGCTTTCTTTTGAACTGATAAGTTAGGAAGAATTGGAAGGACAACATGGCCACGAAGAGCTAGGGCTCTTCGTGGCCATGTTGTTGCCCGCTTTCCAAATTGTGAGCGATGCTGCTGCATGTCAGGGTGAGTGGGAGCAGGTCAAGAATGAAGCCCCGACTGCCGGTCTGTGGTGCCCGGCGTGATTTGGTTGGGGCGAGAGAAATGAGTTGACATTCAAAGCACACCCTTGCACCAGAGGTGCACAGCATCGTTGTGAACATTCCTGTGAACGTCGAGCTAACCCTTGTTCAGGCAAGCAGTTCGCACGCTAACGGCTTGTGAACACGCCCTATCTATTCTCGTCGTAACTCGTTATTCTGGCAGGGGTTCACGCGTGAACGCTGGATTGCTGCGAGTGCTCTCATTATGTATAAGCCCGATAAGTCATTACACCCCGAAGGTATCAACGTCCGGTACACGGACGAACGTCTGGGCCAGGGCCTTAGGGATGTCCTGGATGACTTCATTATACGCTGCAAAAGTCCGGCCGAGACGACACGTTCTGGCTTCCTTCGGGACCTGCTCTATGAATTGCTTGTGCCCGGGTCTGGCAACAAGATTATCTCGCACCTCGACTTCGAGGCCCTCGGTCTGGGCCTGAACAACCAAGACGCTGACGTTCAAGCCAACGCTGAGCTGGACCAAATGCGTTACCAGCTGACTCAACTGGAGTCGCTCGTACAATTGAACCTGAACGTCATCACTTCGGTTGCCGTCAACGCCCTCATCGAATACGCAGGCCTCGACAAAGACGAGGCGACTGCCCGCATCTTCGAACTCGTCGACAGCCACCGAGCTCAGTAATCGCTCGCGGGTGTTCGTTGCATGCTGTCGATTAAAGTCCTCAAGGCTGGTTCTGCATCGTACTTCACGAGCTTGAGTCGGTACTACTTCAGGCCGCGGAAACCTGGTCCTGGCGGCCCCGGGTTTGATGACGACGATTCGGACCCCTTCTATCCAGGTTGGGACGGCGGTTTCAACCCGCTCGACCTCATCGGCGAAGGTGCGGGAACCTGGCAAGGTCGCGGTGCCTGGCGATTGGGCCTGATGGGCACGATTGAGAAGCCCGATTATGAGCGGGTGATGGCTGGGCTGCACCCAGAGACCAAACGTCCCTTGGTACTCAACGCCGACAGCCCCAACCGTACCCAAGGCTTTGACTTAGCCTTTAGCCCTCCCAAGTCGTTTGACGTCCTGTGGACGTTGGCATCCGATGAGGAACGCCGACAGCTTGACGACGC
>JAGQUE010000718.1 GCA_020438665.1 Nocardioidaceae bacterium
GCGCACCGGGGTGTTCGCGCACGAACCCGGCGTGGAGATCTGCCAGTCGCGCGAAGGCAGTGGCGGGGTCCTCGCCTAGGGGGGCGACGGCCATCAGGCCACGCAGCCGTAGCGCTGGGGCGGCCTCCACGGCCGCGGCCAGGGCCGCCAGGTCGGCCGGGTCGGCCCCGCTGCGACCGACGACGTCGGGCGGGTCGAGGCTCACCTGGAGGAGCACGTCGACCTCGTGCGAGCGCCGCTGGGCACCTCGCCCCAGAGCGTCGACGAGCTTGAGCCGGTCGACGGACTCGACCACGTGGGCATAGCCGGCCACCGCAGCGGCCTTGTTGCTCTGGAGTCCGCCGATGAAGTGCCACCTCAGCTCGAGGTCGGCGCAGTCGGCCGCCTTGGCCTCGGCCTCCTGGTGTCGGTTCTCGCCGACGTCACGCACCCCCAGCCCGGCCAGGATGCGCACATCCGAGGCCGGGAAGAACTTGGTGACCACGACCAGCGTGACGTCGGCGCGCGGTCGCCCGGCGTCGCCGCACGCACGCAGGATCCGTTGCTCGACGAGGTCGAGCCCCGCGGCGATCTCATCGGCACGACTCATGTGGACCTCCAGACCACTCCCGCGAACCGGCCCGCCGCGGCTCCGTCCCGACGATAGGACGGCAGCTCGGGGTCCTCGCGCGTGCACCGATCGACGGTGACGATCTCGCAGTCGGCGGCCTCCAGCTGCGCGACCACCCCGGCTCCGATGTCCACCGAGGGTGTGCCCCAACGGGTGGTGGCCCACGTCTCCGGCACGACGGCGGCGACCTCGTCGCGCATCGCCGCCGGGACCTCATAGCAGGCTCCGCAGACGTGGGGGCCGACCCAGGCCGTGAGCCGGGTCGCACCGAGCTCGCGCATCGACGCCACGGCCCCGGGAACGACGCCGGCGACCACGCCGGGCCGGCCGGCGTGCACCGCGGCGACCACCCCGGCCCGGGCGTCGGCCAACAGGACGGGCACGCAGTCGGCCGCACGAGCCAGCAGCGCGACCCCGACCTGGCGGGTCACCAGTGCGTCGGCCTCCGGAGGCGCCTCGGCTGCGAGGTCGGCGTACACGTGGACCGTCGCCCCGTGGACCTGGCGCATGATCCGCGTCGCGGCGCCGGTCTCGGACCGCACGGCTTGGAGGGCGGCCTCGCGCACCGGGGCGGCGGCGCGATCACCCAGGTCCCAGCGACGGTCGGTGAAACCCACCTCGACCGTCACCTGTCCCGCAGCCCGCTGATCGCGGAAGGCGAAGACCGGTGTGGCCGTGGTGCCGGGGTTCACTTCAGGAAGTCGGGGACATCCAGGTCGTCGTCCTCGACGTCCACCGCGACGCGGGTCTTGGTGGCGACCGTGCCTGCGTCGGCGTTCTCGGCCTCGGTCGAGGACCCCACCGGAACCGGGGTGCTCGGCTTGGGGACGTCGCCATAGCTCGATGCTCCGCTCGCCCCCTGGTCGGCGAGCGCCTGTGCGGCGGCGCGGGTCTCGGCCTGGCTCTGTTGGGGTGCGGTGTTGCGACGCAGCACCGACCCCGAGCCCTGACGCTTGGGCATGCCACCGTCGAAGCCGGCCGCGATGACGG
>JAGQUE010000110.1 GCA_020438665.1 Nocardioidaceae bacterium
GTCAGGTCCTTGTCGATGACGGCCTCGACGCCATGGAGGTCCCCGTCGGCGTCGCGTACCACCGGGATCCCGCCCCCACCGGCCGTCACCACGACGTAACCGGCGTCCATCAGGACCCGCACCGTCGGCAGGTCCACGATCTCGACGGGCTCCGGTGAGGCGACCACGCGGCGCCAGCCGCGCTCCCCGCGGTCCTCCCAGATCTGGCCGAAGGCGATCATCGGGACGGCCTCGTCATAGGGCAGGAACCGGCCGATCGGCTTGCTCGGACCGCGGAAGTGTGGGTCCGCTGGGTCGACCAGGGTCCGGGTCACCAGGGCCGCCACGGGCCGCGGACATCCGGCGGCGCGCAGGCTGTGCTCGAGCGTGGTCAGGATCGTGAACCCGATCGTGCCCTGGGTCTGGGCGCCGCACCAGTCCAGTGTCACCGGCGGGACGACCCCGGCGGCGAGCTCGTTCTTGACCAACAGGTTGCCGACCTGGGGGCCGTTGCCGTGCGTGATGACGACCTGGTGACCCAGGGCGACGAGCTCGGCCACCCGGTCCATCGCCGCGGCGAGCGCCTCGGTCTGGCCGGCCTGGGTGGCGGACCCGTCCGCCGCGGTCATGGCGTTGCCACCGAGGGCGACGACGATGCGCATGGAGGCACCTCCTGGGAGGGGCGGGCGCCACGCCCCGGCGGCGGGCGTCCCACGGCTCACGCTAGGCGCGGGCCGGACCCCGGGCGCTGGCAGATCCTGCTGAGACGGGCGGCCGTCGACTGTCGGTGCCCTGCCCGCCGGGCCCCGGCTAGGCCATCGGCGGCCGGTGATCGAAGGCAAGGTGATCCTCCACCACGGCGACGAGCTCCAGCAGCTCGCGGTCCTGGTGGGGGCCGGCGAGCACCTGCAGGCCGAGCGGCAGCCCCTCGTCATCGAGGCCACAGGGGAGCGATACGGCCGGATAGCCGGTGACGTTGCCGGCGAGGCACAGCCGCACATAGGCACTGTTGACCGACTCCGTCCGTCCGCCGGGCCAGGCCATGAACCGCTGGTCACGCGGGACCGCAGTCATCGGGGTCGTGGGAGCCACGATCGCGTCGAGGTCGGCGAACATCGTGCGCCATGCCTGCTGCAGCACCCCCCGCACCCGTTGGGCCTGCACATAGTCCACCGCCGACAGCGTGCTGCCGATCGTCAGCGCCTTGCGCAGCTGCGCGGAGTAGTCCTCAGCCCGTGCCGGGAAGTCCTCGGCGTGGTAGGCCGCGGCCTCGGGGAGCAGCATCGTGTAGAGGACGGCCTCATAGAGGTCGGGCTCTGGGACCGTCACCGGAACCAGCTCGGCCCCGAGTCGCTCCAGCACGGCCAGCGCGGAGCGGACGGCGGCGGCGACCGCCGGCGTCACGTCGTCGAAGACGTGGTTGTCCGGGACACCGATCCGCGCCGCACCGAGGGGTAGGTGCGGGACCTCGGCGCTCCCCAGGCGGCTCCGGCCCGCGGCTCGGGGTGGGGGGTCGGCGATCACGTCGAACACCGCGGCCACGTCGGCCACCGAGCGCCCCAGGGGGCCGACGTTGTCGAAGGACCACGCCAGTGGCACCACACCGCGGCGCGGCACGCGGCCGTGCGTCGGCTTGAGCCCGACGACGCCGCACAGGGCCGCCGGGATGCGGATGGAGCCCGCCGTGTCGGTCCCGATCGCCGCGATGCACTGCCGGGCGGCGACGGCGGCCCCTGACCCGCCGCTGGACCCGCCGGGAACGCGATCGAGCGCCCACGGGTTGGCCGTCCCGGGCGTCGAGGCGCCATAGGCGAACTCGTCGGTCCGGGTCTTGCCCACGATCACGGCGCCGGCCGCGCGCAGCCGGGTCACCACCACGGCGTCGGCCGTGGCGAGCCTCCCCGTGCGCAGCGACGCCCCCGCTTCGGTCGGCGACCCCGCCACGTCCACCAGGTCCTTGACGCCCACCGGGAGGCCGGCCAAGGGTCCCGGCTCGCCGCCCTCCCGGAACACCTGCTCGACCGCACGCGCCTGCGCCAGAGCGGCGTCGCGGGCCACGTGGACGAACGCACCGACCACCGGATCGGTGGCCGCGATGCGGTCCAGGGCGGTGGTCACCACCTCGACCGGGGACAGCGTCCGGCGCCGGTAAGCCTCACCGAGGGCCGCGACCGACAGCGACAGCAGGTCTGGCTCAGTCACCGGGATCGGTCCCTTCGGCCTCCAGGCTCAGCGGGGCGTCGCCGAGCGGCACCGCGCGGACGCGGGCCACGAGATCGTCGAAGGCCGCGACCTGACGTGCATAGGTCTCGACCAGGTCGGCCAGTCGGGCATCCCTGTCGCCCACGGGCCTGTCGTCCACCCCGCCGTCCTCCACGTCAGCATCCTCTCGGGTGGGTCGGCTCAGTCGTCCGGGATCCCGATGCGGAAGACCCGCAGCTGGAGCGCCAGCGCGGCGTAATAGCCGACCAGCGCGAGCAGCTCGAAGACGCCCGGCTGCCCCAGGGCGCCCTCCGCCGACGAGTAGTGCTCGTCGTCGAGGTCGCCGTCGCTCACCAGCGCCCGCACCGTGCGGGCGACCAACCGTTCGTGAGGGTCGCCGAAGACCTCGACCCGGCCCTCCCGGAGGGCGCTCAGCTCCTCGTCGGTCAGCCCTGCGTGACGGCCCAGCGCCTCGTGGGAGTAGCGCATGAAACCGGCGTCCCAGTGCTGCGCCACGATCAAGATGGCGATCTCGCGCGCGCGGTCGGACAAGGAGGTCTCGAACCTCACGGCCGCTCCGAGCCGCTCGAGCGCCCCGCCGACGGCGGGTTGCAGCAGGAAGCCGTTGAACGGCCCCTCGAGGCCGCCCTGATCGTCGACCAGGCGATAGAGCGTGGGACCACTGGTCCGCGGGCCGCCCGCGATGGCGTCATAGACGCGACGCTGGCGCTCGTCCAGGGAGTCCGGCGGGAGCTTGGCGAGACGCTGGTTGTCCGACATCAGCAGTGCTCGATCGTGGCGTCCTTGCGGGCCTGGTCGCCATAGCTGCGGGCCTGCTCGACATAGGGCAGCACGACGCTGGCGCCACCGATGTTGCCGATGCCGCCCTGCACCACGCAGTGGGTGACCTTGCGGGGGTCGACCTGGGCGACCGCCTCGGCGAGCTTGAACAGCTCAGACGGCGGCAGGTCGGTGTGGAGGTCCTTGAGCACGGTCAGCACGCCGTTCTCGAGGAAGCCCGGCTCGTCGGCCCGGGCCACGATCTTGTTGTGGATCCCGATGAGCACACGCTGCTGATTGGCCGACCGGTCGAAGTCGCCACGAAGCAGATCGTGGCGGATCCGCGAGAAGGCCATGGCGTCGTAGCCGTTGAGGAAGATCCGGCCCTTCTTGAAGCCCTTGGCCTTGAGGTAGGTGTCGGAGAACGCGATCGGGTTGCGGACGACGATGCCGCCGATGCTGCGCACCATGTCGATGAAGTAGGGGAACTTGGTGACGAAGACGTAGTCGGGCTGGATGCCGATCAGGTTGCCGACGGTCTGGCCGAGCAACTGCGGGCCGCCGTAGTAGAGCGATGCGTTGATCTTGCTCGACCCCACACCAGGGATGCTGACCCAGGAGTCACGCGGGACGCCGATCGCGGTGGCCGCGCCGGTCTTGGTGTTGATCCCGATCAGCTGGAGGGCGTCGGCTCGAGTGTGGGTGAAGTCCTCTCCGGGACGCGCGTCCGACCCGACAGCCAGGATCCAGACGACGTCGGGCGACACGTCGATCCCGGTCGCGTTGTCCATCTTGACCAGCGCCATCTGGTCCTGGCCCGGGCCGGCGTCGGGGATCACCAGAGCGGTGACCGCGAGCACGGTGGCCAGGGCCACGGCACGCAGCAGACGGCGTGGGCGTCGCCCGCGGCGCGACCGCCTCCCGGTGGTGTCGGCACGCTCGGTCATCACACCGCCCCCTTCGAGACGTCATAGGCGAAGACCTGCCACTCGCCTGACTTGTCGGGCGTCAGCAGGAGACGTCCTGTGACGGTCACCTGGCGCTGAAGCCGACCGGTGGTCGTGAAGACCAGCCGCACGTGAGCGGTGGCACCGCGGACGTGCTGCTTGACGGCCAGCAGGTCGACCTTGACGACCCGGGTCGTCGCCGTGACGCCGTCGATCCGGGCACCGATG
>JAGQUE010000111.1 GCA_020438665.1 Nocardioidaceae bacterium
TGAAGTCGTCGAACGACAGCGAGAAGGCCAGCAGGGCCGCGCCCACGATGCCCGGGAGCACGAGCGGGAACGTCACCTTCCAGAACGTCTCGCGAGGCGTGGCATAGAGGTCCATGGCCGCTGCTTCGAGGGTGTCGTCCATGCCCGCCAGCCGTGCTCTCACCGTGACCACGACGAACGACAGACAGAACATGATGTGGGCGATCAGGATGGTCCAGATGCCCAGCTGGCCGGCGAAGCCGGCGGCCACGAACAGCGCCAGCAGCGAGGAACCCATGACGATCTCGGGCGAAGCCATCGGCAGGAAGATCAGCAGGTTCATCGACGATCGCGCCACGAAGTCGTGGCGCACCAGCGCGAACGCCAGCAGCGTGCCGAGGATCGTCGCGACCACGGTGGCGGCGAGGCCGATGAGCACGCTGCGGCCGACGGCCTGGCACATGCTCGGGTCGGTGCAGGGATGCAGCCAGTTGTCGAGCGTGAACGCCTCGAAGCGGTAGAGCTTGGACTGCTCGCTGCGCGGCTGGTTGAAGCTCATCAGCACGACCACGGCGATCGGGATGAAGGTGTAGGCGAGGACCCCGATCCCGAGGATCAGGACGATGCGCTCACGGATCCACCTCACAGCAGCTCCTCCGTCCCCGCGCGGCGCACATAGAACAGGACCATGCCGATGATCAGGATCATCAGCATGACCGACAGCGCGCTGGCCGCGGGATAGTCGTTGGCGTCGGTGAACAGGCTCTGGATGACCGACCCGATGACACGGGTCTGGGTGCTGCCCAGGAGCTCGGCGTTGATGTAGTCACCGACCGCCGGGATGAAGGTCAGCAGGGTCCCCGAGACGACACCGGGCAGCGACAGCGGCCAGGTCACCTTGAAGAACCCGACGACCGGGTTGGCGTAGAGGTCGTTGGAGGCCTCGATCAGCCGGTAGTCGATCTTGTCGATGCTGGCGAACAGCGGCAGCACCATGAACGGCAGGAAGTTGTAGGTGAGGCCGGTGACAACGGCGACCGGCGTGGCGAGCAGGTGACCGTTGGGACCGAGGATGTGCAGGAACTGCAACGACTGCACGATCCAGCCGCCGTCGGCCAGCAGCAGCTTCCACGACAGCGTCCGGATCAGGAAGCTCGTGAAGAACGGCGCGATCACCAGGACCAGCATGAGGTTCTTCCACCGGCCCGACTTGAACGCGATCGCATAGGCGAGCACATAACCGAGGACGAGGGCGAAGAACGTCGCCAGGGCACCGTAGAAGAGGGCGCGGAGGAGCTGTGGCCAGTACTGCTTCAAGGCGTCGACGTAGTTCGCGAAGTGATAGGTCATCGTGTAGCCGGTCGCGTCCGACCCGGAGGGGTCATAGAGGCTCGCGGCCAGCAGCGAGTAGAACGGAACGACGAAGAAGATGACCAGCCAGAGCGTGCCCGGCAGCAGGAGCAGGTAGCCGGTGAGGCCCCTGCGCCGGGTCATATCGCTCACAGCTCGTCCTTCTTCTGGGCGCCCGCGTCGGCGTCCTGGCTGTGGTCGAGCAGGAACGCGTACTCGGGCCGCCAGGACAGCTCGACCGGCTCGCCGACCCGGTGCAGCCGGCGGTGACCGGTGTTCTGCTGGAAGACCTGGAGCTCTTGGCCCCACGGCATCCGGACGAGGTATTGGGTGCTGACACCGACGAAGCTGACATCGGTGACCACACCACCGGGGATGCTGTTGCCGGGGGCGTCGAGCTCCTCGCCCGCGTCGCCGATCAACACCTTCTCGGGCCGGATCCCGACCCAGCCGAGGTCATCGCTCGCGTGCGAGCGCTCGGCCTGGATGGTGATGTCGATGCCGTGCATGTTGGCTCGGACCACGTCGCCCGATCGGTTGAGGATGCTCGCCTCGATCAGGTTGGACTGGCCCAGGAAGTTGGCGACGAACGTGGTCCGCGGGTTCTCGTAGAGCTCCGCGGGCGCGCCCATCTGCTCGATGACACCCTTGTTCATCACCGCGACCGTGTCGGCCATCGTCATGGCCTCTTCCTGGTCGTGCGTGACATGGATGAAGGTCAGGCCCACCTCGG
>JAGQUE010000112.1:0-267 GCA_020438665.1 Nocardioidaceae bacterium
CTTCATGAACGCCCCGGTGCCGACCTTGACGTCGAGCACGAGCGAGCCCGTGCCCTCGGCGATCTTCTTGGACATGATCGACGACGCGATGAGCGGGATCGCCTCGACGGTGCCGGTGACGTCGCGGAGCGCATAGAGCTTCTTGTCGGCCGGGGCCAGCCCCGCGCCGGCCGCGCAGATGACGGCCCCGACCGACTCCAGCTGCGCCATCATCTCGTCGTTGGTCAGCGACGCCCGCCAGCCGGGGATCGACTCGAGCTTGTCGAG
>JAGQUE010000112.1:295-4267 GCA_020438665.1 Nocardioidaceae bacterium
AGCTGGGGTACGGCGACCCCGCAGGCCGCCACCAGGGGCGCGAGGGGCAGCGTGATCTTGTCGCCGACGCCACCGGTGGAGTGCTTGTCGGAGGTGGGGCGCGACAGCGGCGAGAAGTCCATGCGCTCCCCCGAGGCGATCATCGCGGCGGTCCAGCGAGCGATCTCGCGGCGGTTCATCCCATTGAGCAGGATCGCCATCGCCAGCGACGACATCTGCTCCTCGGCGACGGCGCCGCGCGTGTAGGCGTCGATGACCCAGTCGATCTGGCTGTCGGTCAGCTCGCCATGGTCGCGCTTGGTGATGATCACCTCGACGGCGTCGTGCTGCTCCATGATGTGCTCCTCTCGCAAGGTCAGGGTCGGTCGGCGACGGGGACGGCGTGGAAGCCGCGGAGCACGAAGGTGCCGCGCGACTCCGGCTCGCCGGCAAGCCCCAGACCGGGGAAGGCGTCGAACAGGGCGGTGACTGACTCGACCAGCTCCATGCGGGCCAGCGGCGCGCCCAGGCAGAAGTGCACGCCCACGCCGAAGGCGACGTGGTTGTTGGGAGTTCGGTCCACGCGGAGCTCGTCGGGTTCGTCGAAGACCGCCGGGTCACGGTTGGCCGACCCGAGGAGGACCGCGATCCTGTCCCCCTCCTCGACGGTGATGCCGCCGACCTCGACCGGCTCGGTGGCGGTCCGCTCGAACAGCTGGAGCGCGGAGTCGAACCGCAGCATCTCCTCGACGGTCAGCGCGACGTCCGGTCCGGGCCGCAGGCCGCGCCGCAGCATCGCCGTCAGGCCGTTGCCGAAGACGTTGACCGAGGCCTCGTGGCCCGCATTGAGGAGGAGCACGCCGGAGGCGACCATCTCGTCCTCGGAGAGCTCGGTCGTGGCGAGGTCGCTCAGCAGGTCCTCGCGGGGACGGGCGGCGCGCTCGCGGATCATCGCCCGGATCAGCCCCGAGAAGTCGGCGGCGGCGGCCACGGCCTCGTCGACGACCTGCTGGGAGGGGGCGACCTCATACATCCGCACGATCGCCTGCGACCACGCGCGCAGCTCGGGCACATAGGACGACGGCACCCCCAGCAGCTCAGCGATGACGAGCACCGGCAGCGGCTCGGCATAGTCCCTGATGACGTCGAACCCGCTGGGGTCGACCTCGCTCAGCAGCTGTCGCGCCAGCTCGCCCACGCGGGGACGCAGCCGCTCGACGTGACCGCGGCCGAACACCTGGGCGACCGGGCGACGCAGCCGGGTGTGCTCGGGTGGCTCGTTCTCCATCATCTGGTTGCGATGGAGCAGGTTGAACGGCTCGAGATAAGCGGCCGGCTCCTTGTCGTGCCACAGCCGACCCAGCCGCCGGTCGCGCTGGACGGCACTGACCGACGCGTGGTCGAAGGCCAGCCAGACCCCGGACGCCTCGTGCCAGGCGACGGGATGGGCGGCCCGCTCGTCGGCGAAGAAGGGGTAGGGGTCCGCGACGACCTCGGGTGAGGTCAGGTCAAGTGAGGTTGTCGGGACCGAAGGCATCCGGCAGCACCTCATCCATCCGTCGTACGCCGTGGCCGGTCATCAGCAGCATGTCCGGCCCGCCGTTCTCCCACAGCAGCTGACGGCAGCGCCCGCACGGCATCAGCGCAGCCCCGTCACCGCCCACGCAGAACACGTGGGTGAGCCGGCCGCCGCCGCTGATGTGGAGCTGGGACACCATGCCGCACTCGGCGCACAGCCCGACGCCATAGGCGGCGTTCTCGACGTTGCAGCCGGTGACCACGCGCCCGTCCGCCACCCGGCCGGCCACGCCGACCGGGAACGAGGAGTACGGCGCATAGGCGCGCTGCATCGCCGTGACCGCCTGGAGGCGCAGCTCCTCCCAGTCGGCGTCGGACCAGTCGTCGGCGTCGGTCAACCCACCGCGCCCTTCACATAGACCTGCCCGTCGGCCTTGGGCATCCTGAGCCGCTGCGAGGCGAACGCCAGCACCGCCAGGGTGGCGATGTAGGGCGTCATCCCGGCGAACTGGCTGGGCACGCTGTCGGTCAGGAAGAACCACAGCAGGAAGCCCACACCGAAGGCGGCCAGGACGCCCCCGCTGGTCGTGCGCTTCTGCTTGACGATCTGCCAGGCACCGAACACGAGCAGCCAGAAGCCCACGAGCGCCAGCAGCGCGTGGATGACGGCGGTGTCACGGAGCTGGAGGCTGTCGGTATAGCCGAACATGCCCGAGCCGAGCAGGATCCCGCCCGGCCGCCAGTTGCCGAAGATCATCGCCGCGAGGCCGATATAACCGCGGCCGTTGGTCTGGTTGGTGTGGAAGCCCGGCGAGGACACCAGCGCGAGGTAGCCACCACCCAGCCCGGCCAAGCCGCCCGAGACGAGGACCGCGGCATATTTGTAGAGGCGGACGTTGACGCCGAGGCTCTCCGCCGCGTGCGGGTTCTCACCGCACGAGCGGAGGCGCAGCCCGAACGTCGTGCGCCAGAGCACCCAGGCCGTCAGGACGACGAGGACGAACACCGCGATGGTCACGATCGACACCTGGTGGGTCACCGCGGCCACCATCGCCGCCACGTCGGACACGATGAACCAGTGCTTGTCCGCGAGGCTGCTCGCCGCATCGGAGACGCCGGGGATCGTGATGATGGGCGGCTTCTGGAGCCCGGTGAGCTGCTGGGCCCCGCCGTGGCCGAACTCGGAGTCGAGGGTGGAGAACTTCTGCTCGGCGAGGAACGTCGTCAGGCCCAGGGCGATCACGTTGAGCGCGACACCGGACACGATGTGGTCGACGCCGAAGGTCACCGTCGCCAGTGCGTGGACGAGACCACCCGCGACACCGAACAGCACCGCGCCGATCAGCCCCCAGTAGGGCCCGTAGTAGTAGGTGAAGTAGGCCGCGCCCCACGTGCCGAGCAGCATCTGGCCCTCGAGGCCGATGTTGACGACGCCGGCACGCTCGCTCCAGAGGCCGCCCAGGGCGGCCAGCAGGATCGGGCAGGTGGCGAGGATCGCCGCCCGGAGGCTGCCCTCGGAGTCGATCTCGTTGGCGCCGGTGAGGACGCGGGTGACGGCCACGGACAACAGTCCGACGAGCAGGTAGAGCCACACCCGGTTGCGGGTCCTGGTCAGTGCGCGGGTCTCGGCGGGCTCGGTGAGCATGGCGGTCATGCGGCCACCCCCTCGGGCTTGGCGCTCATATCGAGGGCCCGGCGCAGGGCGCGCTGCTCAGCGGCCGCGGTCCACCGCTGGACGACGGCATAGGCCACGACGACCGACAGCACCACGACTCCCTGGGTGATCGAGACGACCGACGGCGAGATGTCCGCCTGCAGCTGGAGCTTGTTGGCCTGCTCGGCGAGCCAGGCGAACAGGGCGGCGCCGAAGAAGATGCCGAGCGGCCGGTTGCGGCCCAGCAGGGCGACGGCGATGCCGGTGAAGCCGAGCGTGCGCTGGAACGTCGGCCCATAGGAGCCGGCTTGGCTGAACAGCGCGGGCATCCAGATGAGCCCCGCGATGGCGCCCGACAGCAGCATCGAGATCACGATCATCCGCTTGACGTTGACGCCCGACGCGACCGCGGCCGCCTCGTTGGCGCCGGTCGCCCGCAAGTCGAACCCGAACCGGGTCCGGTTGATCAGGAACGAGATGCCGACGCCGGCCAGCAGCGCCAGCAGCACCAGGGTCCAGACGTTGCCGTCCTTGGACTCGAACGGCTGCCAGCCGGTGAACATGCTGGAGTCCGGCAGCGGCGGCGTACGACGCCCCTGGCCGTACTGCTCGCCGTGGGTGGACAGCAGATAGCCGACGACGGTGATCGCGATCGCGTTGAGCATGATCGTCGCGATGACCTCGCTGACGCCGCGGGTCACCTTGAGGACGCCCGCGATGCCGGCCCAGGCGGCGCCCACGGCCATGGCCACGAGCAGCGCCACCAGGACGTTGAGCTTGCCCGGGAAGAGCGCCTGGCCGGCGACGAGGGCCGCGGCATA
>JAGQUE010000113.1 GCA_020438665.1 Nocardioidaceae bacterium
GCGAGCGCCTCGGCGAGCTGCCCGGTCGTCGCGGTCTGGTCGACTTTGCGGTAGCGGTAGACGAAGTCCGGCGCGAAGCGCTGCCAGGCCCCGGGCTGGAAGGCCTTGGGCTCGAGGAGGTCGCCGAGGACGGACTCGGCTGCGGTGAAGTCGACCCAACTGGCGTACTCGGCCTCGGCCACCTCGGCGCGCGCCGCCGCGAGCCGCTTGCCCTTGCCCGCGAGTCCGGGATCGCGGACCAGGACGAACAGGCGTAGCTGGTTCTCTTGGAACTGCCAGCCGATGCTGCGGTTTTCGGTGAGGTGGCGGGTGTAGGTGATCAGCCCCATGGACCTGCTGATGTCGACGTCGAGGGGAAGCTGCTGCCCGTATTCGTCCGAGATCGCCTGGGCGAGCCCGGTGAAGCGCATCCGCTGTAGCGGTCCAGTGAACCACTTGAACCCGAGGTCGCCGCCCAGGGCTTCGGCGACGGAGAACGGTCCGTCGAGATCGCGGCGCGGGTCGACAGCGTCCTTGACTTCCACGAGGCGGTGCACGAGGGTCCGGTAGCGGTCGAACAGGTCCGCATCGGAGCCTAGGTGGTCGCAGTCGACCATTTCCAGGGCCCGCAGCAGGGATTCGTAGCTCACCCTCCGCCAGGGCGCGGGGAGGTCGAAGTTGGGGTCCATCAGGGTGAGCAGGAAGTAGGAGGTGTCGGGCGCGCCGCCGCGTCCGTGCCCCTGGGACCAGGGGAGGGTCACTTCGGCGTACTTCTCGAGCTGCTCGCGGTAGGGGATGGAGTACAGCTTGTTCTCCACCACGAAGCGAGCCTTGTCGTCACTGCGCTGGGCGACCAGGTCGAGGTGGCGCCACTCGCGCCACACCTGGAGCCGGTGCAGCGGGTCGGGCCCTTCGAACAGGGCCCGCAGCGGGGCGCTCGGGACGGGGTGCTGCGACATGAGCCAGCCGAGAGTGTTGCTGTGGAACAGTTCCTGGGCAGCGCGAGACATCGACCAGAGGAGGTCGCCTTCCATCGCACTGAGCAGCGGTTCGATCTGCTCGGCCAGACCGGGCTCGAAGGCACGGACCTTGGAGAGCGCCGGCGGCGCCTTCACGGCAGTTGTCGCGCGGAAGGCGGTGATCCCGTCCAAGTCTCCGGACGGGACGTACTTGACCGGGTTCTGCGAACCCTGTGAGAAGAGGGCCGAGACGTCGAGCCCTCGCCACTGTTGTGCATCGGGAGCGACTCTGCCGTCGAACCCGATCCGGTTCTCCTCTCCCGCCTGGGGCGACGGCTCCCATCCCAGTGGCTCGTAGACCTCGCGGACGATCCCGTGGGCGACGGCGAACACTTTCGTTACCTGCTCGGCCCGGGTTGGTGACATCACCCAGAACCCGCGGGTGGCTTCGTAGAGCTCCTCGGCGGTGATGCCATCCGACCAGCTCTGGTTCACCCTGAGCAGGAGGAACAGGTCGCCAGCGTCGACACTGGTCTTCGGCTCGGCGGGCGACGGGGCCGGCGCAGTCGTCGACGCACCGCCCAGCGTCGCGGCGACGGTGGTGTAGCGGACGGGGTTCGAGGCTCCCTGGGGGTAGAGGTGTTTCACGCTCCGCCCGACGAAGGTGGTGTGGTCGGGAGCGGTCTCCCCGTGGAATGCGACCCTGCCCATGGCGTCTGGTGACGTGGAGGTCTCCCACCGGGTGGGCACGTAAGCCGCAATGATCTGGGAGTCCGCGACCGCCAGGACCCGCTGGGCCCGCTGGGCTTGCACCGGGTTCGCCTTCCACCACTTCCGGGCCAGCTCGTACAGCTCGCCGTCACCGGCAGCGAGGGCGGCCGACTTCCCGACCTTGACGAGCATGACGAGGTCGTCATCGCCAAGAGCATCCGCGTATTCCACCTCGGGCTCCTTCCGGTTGTTGATGGAGCCATGCTGCCGTGGTCAGCCGCATTGTGCCGGTGACCCGGGTAACCGCTGCCCGTTTCGCATCTGTCCGCCGCCGGCTGACCACTACTGTCGGGGCGTGGAGGATGAGCTCCAAGCCCGAGTGACCCTGAAGCTGGCCGACGGCAAGCGAGGGCCGTTCGGCGTGCCCCGCTGGGACGTGATGTCAGTCGGTCGCACCCAGGGATACGCACTACACATCCCGAACCGCTGGGTACCGAACAAGCTCTGTCGCTTCCTGCCCTACGACCTGGGCTGGGTCGTCCAGGTCGGCCCACGAGCGCGAATGCGCGTCGACGACGGCGGTCAAGTCGGCTCTCACGTCTTCGACCGGGGCGCGGTCGTCGCGCTGCAGCAGGGACGAGCGTTGCTGTCCTTTCCCGAGCTCGACGATCACTGCGCCCTGGGCGTCGTGATCGGAGCCGACGCCGCAGCCGGCCTCGAGGAACTGCACGACACGTTCATCGACGAGCACCCGCGCAGCCCGACGGCATACGCCGCGCGCGCGGTCGTGATGACCCCCAAGCAACGGCAGGTGGTGGCCACTACGTTCGCGTACCTCCTGCTCGGTACCAAGAAGCCGGTCAACATTACCGCCTCGGCCGCCGCAGCACTGGGACAGAACGAGCAGGCCATCAAGAGCGCCCTGGGCAAGGTCCGGGCCAAGGTCAACGCCGAACGCTGGGGTCCCGACCTGGAGTCCTACGAGCAGCTCGGCCACTACCTCATCCACCTCACCCGCAACGTCACCTGGGACGACCTGCCCGAGGACCTGCGCCGGCAGGGGTGACCCGGGTAACCGGCCACTGACGGACCTCTGGCGCATCGTTGTCCTCGCCGACGATCGATCGGCAACACAGGGAGGCCTGAGGATGAAAACGAACCAGCAGCGGCTCACCGCCGCCCAGACCGACCGTGCCTGTGGCGTGCTCCTCGCATCCGCGGTCGGCGATGCACTCGGCGCCGGGTATGAGTTCGGGACGGCGACCTATCACGGCTGGCCGGCGATGATCGGCGGTGGACTCGGCGGCTTCGCGCCGGGGGAGTGGACCGACGACACGGCTCAGGCCCTCGCGATCGCCGCAGTCGCCGCCACCGGAGCAGACCTGCGCGATTCGCAGGCCCTCGACGCGATCGCCGCGAACTTCGCGGCCTGGTACGCCGGCAACCCCCCGGACGTCGGCATCCAGACCGGGCGGGTCCTGCGCATCGCAGGACCCGACGCCACCGCCGCGGCCATGACCGCCGCCGCGCGCGCCGTCCACGACCGGACCGGCCGCAGCGCCGGCAACGGGTCGCTGATGCGCACCGCACCAGTCGCGCTGGCGCACCTCGACGACCCCACAGCGTTGGTCGAGGCCGCGATGGCCGTGAGCGCCCTCACCCACCACCAGGACATCGCCTGCGAGGCCGCGGCGCTGTGGTGCCTGATGATCCGCCACACCGTGCTCACCGGGGACCTCCCCGACCTCGACACCTGGGACGGTTTCACGGAGCTGGGCGCGCGAGCCAGCTCGGGCACCGATTGGCGCGCCGTGCTCGCCGAGGCCGAGGCACGCCCAGCATCGCACTTCCGTGTCAACGGCTGGGCCGTGGGCGCTCTGCAGGCGGCCTGGTCGGCGATCGTCCAGACCCCCGTACCCGGTGACCTCCCGTGCCGGCACCTCCAGACCGCCCTGGCCACCGCGATCGGCATCGGTGAAGACACCGACACCGTGGCCGCGATCGCCGGCGCGCTGCTCGGCGCCAGGTGGGGCTCCAGCGCGGTCCCGCAACAGTGGTCGGCCATCGTCCACGGGTGGAGCCCGGACGGTGACGCCCACGGGCCAGACCTGGTGCGGCTGGCACAGTTGACCGCGCAGGGAGGCCGATCGATGGGACGCAGCGGCTGGCCCACGTGCGACTACATGGACTATCGCGGCTGGGGTGGCGAGTCGACCTACGTCGCACACCCCCTCGTCGAGGGCGTCTGGATCGGCGGCGCGCTGCCCCTGGACGACCTATCCGCCGAGATCGACGCGGTGGTGAGCCTGTGCCGGGTCGGCGTGACTCAGGTACCACCCGGCCTCACCCACCACGTCGTACGGCTCCTCGACACCGACGCCGCCGACAACCCGAACATCGAGTTCGTGATCGACGACGCCGCACGGACCGTCCTGTCGCTGCGCGAGGAGGGCAAACGCGTGTTCTTGCACTGCGTGGCCGCCCACAGCCGCACCCCGACCGTCGCTGTGCGGGTGGCCATGCTTGCCGGCGCCTCGCTCGGCGACGCGACCCGGGCGGTACTCGGCGCGCTCCCGATGGCCCAGCCCCGATCCTTCCTGCGCGAGGCCCTCGAGCGGCTGGCCGAGCGAGACGGTTCTGTCGGAGGTCCCAGCGACAATGATCGAGACAAGAGAAGGGTCGAGCGATGAGCGAGAGTCGATTCGACAACGCGGTACAGGCCGCCTGGGGGAACTTCGAGACACGACTGTCGGTCTCGCTCGAGGCCCTGGGCGACGGGTCGATGGTGATCGACGTCGAGGCGGAGACCTCCGGGGAGGGCTCCGCGCCGTACATTCAGGTCGCCGGCGACGGTTGCCTCGTCAGGGGCGAGGTGTCTGGCAACAGGTTCCTCGACCGGGCCTGCCGGCTCGACGCGGTGCAGCGACGGGGACTGGTGGCACTGGGCTGGAAACGCCCCGACGACCAACACCCCAACTGGTGGGTCGAGCTAGAGCGGGACCGGCTCGAGGTATTGCAGACCATGGTCCTTGGCGCGCTCCGACAGGTGCTCGGAGTGATGCACCCGAAGTTCCTGGGTTGGGATGACCCCGGCGACGCCAGACAGACCGTAGCCGCGGCCAAGTGCGAGGTCGGCTTCCCGACCACCGGTGAGGAGCTGCGGGCGATGGTCAGGGCAACCGTCGCTGACCACCTCGGCACCAGCGAGGTCACCACCGACGCTGACGGCGACATCCCGATCCGGGCGAGGAAGATCCCGCTCTGGGTGAGGGTGCTCGATGACGGAGCGACCGTGCGCATCTTCAGCCACGTGGTCGTGAGCGTGTTGAGCACCCGGCAGGCGAGGATCGAGGCGGACATCCTCAACCGACGACACCGACAGCTGAAGTTCATGGTCCAAGACCGGCGGGTCGTCGCGGCGATCGACCTGCCCATGGCGCCCTTCGTGGCACGGCACCTGCGCGACATGCTCGATTACGCAGACACGGCGCTGAACGACGTCGCGGACGACCTGGTCCTCCGGACGAGCGGCCGGCTGTTTTTCACCAGCCGCCCAGGCCGACCGGACCGGCGTACGGCATGACCACTCGAACCGCGGCGAAGCCCAACACCTTCGTGATCGAGCAGCGGCGCCGGCAGATCGCCTGGAAGGCGGCCACCGACACGCTGCCCGCGGCCGCGAAGGTTCCCGCTGCCTACACCCGCGGACCGGCCGACGTCATGCTGCCGTTCTGCCTGCCGGCCGACTTCGCCGCCCACAACCTGCTCCCGACCGTGCGTGCACCGATGTTGGCGCTCTTCACCGAGCTCGGAATCCCGTGGCACGACGGTGTCGCAGGAGGCCCGTCGGGACACCTCCTCTCCTCTCAGGTCCAGTGCGTCAACGCGTTGGGACGGATGGTCGAGGACGAGGAGCGGATCAAGCGCGCCTTCGGCCCTGTGCTCGACATCGTCGAGGTGCTGGAGATCGAGCCCGGCCGGCTGCTGACCTTCGAGTTCATCGGAGACTGCGACTACTTCAACGAAGGCGACGGCTCTGCTCGTCGGCGGGGCACACACTGCACCAGCGTGGATGGCGCGTTCCGGTACCGAACCAGTCGCGGAACCGTCGAGCTCGCGCTGGTCGAGTGGAAGTACACCGAGTCCTACCCCGATGCACGGGACCACTCGACCAAGCTCAACACCCGCCGCGGCCGCTACCTCGAGGATTACGAGGCCGAGGACGGCCCGGTCGAGCCGTTGTTGGCCTTCGAGTTCGCCCAGGACGAGCCCTTCTACCAGCTCATCCGGCAGCAGCTTCTCGCCCACCGCCTCGAGCAGGACCCGGCGGAGCCCGCCCAGGTCGTGCGTGTCGTTCACGTGCTCGACCCGCGCAACCAGGCCTACCAGGAGTCCCTTGTCCGGCCGGAGCACAGAGCCCTGGGCGCA
>JAGQUE010000114.1 GCA_020438665.1 Nocardioidaceae bacterium
CCGACGCGGGTGGCGTCGATCTGGACGACATCCACGGCGCGGGCCTGCAGCAGCTGTTTGAACATGACCCGGTTGTGGACGTGTTCGCCGGTCGCGACCCGGAGCGGCGCCACCGCCTCGCGGACCCGCGCGTGGCCGAGGACGTCGTCGGTGCTGGTCGGCTCCTCGATCCAGTAGGGCCGGAACTCCGCCAGCTTGTCGAGCCAGGTGATCGCGTCGTCGACCTCCCACCGCTGGTTGGCGTCGATCGCGAGGCCGATGTCGTCGCCGACGGCCGCCCGCGCGACCGCGAGGCGGCGTACGTCGTCCTCGACGGCCGCACCGACCTTGAGCTTGATCAGCCGATAGCCGTCGGCGACCGCCTCGCGGGAGAGGCGGGCGAGCTTGGCGTCGTCATAGCCGAGCCACCCGGGAGTCGTGGTGTAGGCGGGGTAGCCCTCGCGCCGCAGCACCTCGGCACGCGCGGCCCGGCCGGGCTCGGCAGCGCGCAGCATACCCAGCGCCTCGGCGGGCGAGAGTGCGTCGGTGAGATGGGTGAAGTCGACCAGCTCGACCAGCTCCTCGGGGCTGAGGTCGGCGAGCAGCTGCCACAGCGGCTTGCCCTCACGCTTGGCCCGCAGGTCCCACAAGGCGTTGAGAAGCGCACCGCACGCCATGTGGATGACGCCCTTCTCGGGGCCGAGCCACCGCAGCTGGGAGTCGCCGGTCAGCTCGCGTCCGAACGCGCCCAGGTGGGCCAGGGTGTCGTCGACGTCGCGGCCGACGAGCCACGGCGCCAGCGCCCGGATCGCGGCGACCTGGATGTCGTTGCCGCGACCGGTGGTGAACGCGAAGGCGTGTCCCTCGAGCCCGTCGCCGACGTCGGTCGAGACGACCAGATAGGCGGCGGAGTAGTCGGGCTCGGGGTTCATCGCGTCGGAGCCGTCGAGCTCGCGCGACGTGGGGAACCTGATGTCCCGGGGTTCCAGCGCCACAAATCTGCTCATCGGGTCGGGCCCAACCTTCCGGTTCTCGCGGTCATCGCCAGGGCGAACGTAGGAGCAGTAAACATCCTATGTCCTGGTCTGTCCAGCCTCGCCTGTCGCCCCGCTGCCGCCTGAACTGGCTCGAATTCTAACATCGTCACCCCTAGACATAGGATGTCTCGTGTGATTAGAGTCCCGAACCACGGGAGCCTGACAGTGTTGCGAACCAAGGAGGCCACGCGTTGCACCCCCGACTCAGCGAGGTGGAGCCCATGGACATCGACGACCCGTCAGCCACCCCCGACCACGAAGCCCCCGTCGAGGCGTCGGCCGACGCCGCCAGCGGGGCCGCTGCGACCCCCCGCCTGACCGGCGTCCGGATCGGGCTGGCCGCGCTCCGGCTGGGGCCGGTGCTGATCCTCGCGGTGCTCGTGGTGGTGCTCTCGTCGCTGTCGCCCTACTTCGCGACCACCCAGAACCTCGGCAACGTGCTCGCGCAGTCCGCGGTGATCGCGATCCTCGCCATCGGCCAGCTGCTCGTGATCCTCACCCGCGGCATCGACCTCTCGGTCGGCTCGACACTGGCGCTCTCGGCCGTGGTGGGCGCCCTGGTCTTCCGGGAGCTCGGCGGCGGCGCTGCCACCGTCGCGGTGATGCTGGCGGCCGGGGTGGCCGTAGGCGCCGTCAACGGGATCGTCTTCGTCTTCGGGCGGCTGCCCCACCCCTTCATCATCACGTTGGCGACGCTGAGCATCGCCCGCGGCCTGGCCCTGATGTTCTCGGGCGGACAGCCGATCCGAGGGATGCCCGACGTGGTCGACACCATCGGTGGCGGCTCGGTCGGCTGGCTCCCCTACTCGACCCTGCTGGTGGCCCTCGTCGCCGGCGCGGTCGCGCTGTTCCTCACGCGGGCGGTCTGGGGACGCTGGATCTATGCCGTGGGCGGCAACCCGGAGGGGGCCCGGCGGCTCGGCATCCCCCACTCGTGGGTGCTGGTCTCGGTCTATGTCGTGAGCGGCCTGCTGGCCGGCGTGGCGGCCGTGGTCACCTCCGGCCGTCTCAACGCCGGGTCGCCCACGTTCGGCCAGCTCGCTGAGCTGGACTCGATCGCGGCGGTCGTGATCGGCGGCGCGAGCTTCCTCGGCGGCCGTGGCCACGTCGGGCACGCCCTCGTCGGAGCACTGATGATCGGCGTGATCCGCAACGGCATGAACCTGCTCAACATCGAGGCGTCCATGCAGCTGGTCGTGATCGGGGTGGTGATCGTGCTCGCCGTCGAGTCCGACGTGATCCGCGGACGCCTCGAAGCTCGGTTCCGCACGCTCCAGGCGGCGAGCGCGTGAGCGCCCGTCCTGTCCCGGCAACCCCGGTTGCGGGCACCACCGTTCCCGCGCTCGCCATCCGCGCCGGCAGCAAGCGGTTCGGCGGCGTCGTCGCGCTCGACCAGGTCGACCTCGAGGTCCACTACGGCGAGGTCCTGGCACTCCTCGGCGACAACGGCGCCGGCAAGTCGACGCTCATCAAGTGCATCAGCGGGGTCCACCGACTCGACTCGGGCACGATCGAGGTCGATGGTGCCGAGGTCGTGATGTCGTCCCCCGCCGTCGCCCGTGCCAACGGGATCGAGACCGTCTATCAGGACCTCGCGCTCTTCGACAACCTCGACACCACCGGCAACTTCTATGCCGGCCGTGAGATCGCCGTACTCTCCTGGCTGCCTCGGGGCCTGCGCTGGATCAAGAAGGCCGACATGGCCCGCAGCGCCGCCGAGATCGTCGACCGGCTCGAGGTCAACCTGCCGGCACGCTCCGCAGCCGTCGGGATGATGTCGGGTGGCCAGCGACAGGCGATCGCGGTGGCACGGTCGAGCGCCTTCGCGTCCAAGGTCGTGATCCTCGACGAACCCACCGCGGCCCTGGGCCTGCGAGAGTCGCGCCAGGTCCTCGACCTGATCGCGCGACTGCGCGACCAGGGTTGTGCGGTCATCGTGATCTCCCACGCCATGGACCACGTCATCGAGATCGCCGACCGCGCCCTGGTGATGCGCCGCGGTCGGGCCGTGGGCCAGGAGGTGCCACGGCCGGAGAACCGCGCCCGGATCGTCTCGCTCATCGTCGGAGGTGACGACTGACCAGATCGAGCGTCCAGCAGCGGTCGCCGTGACCTCGGGTCGGTGCGGCGCGCCTGGATCGCGCCTGCCCACCCTTCACTCACACACAAGGAGCACCGATGAACACCCAGCGACGACGGGTCGCCCACTCCCTCCTCTCGGCGACCCTCCTGTCGGCCGCCTTCCTCATGGCCGGCTGCTCGAACGACGCCAAGGCCTCCGACGGCGCCGACGACGGCGGCGGCGGTGACGTCATCAAGATCGGCTTCATCACCAAGTTCCCCGTCGACTTCTACGACACCATGGTCGACGCCGCCAAGGCCTGGGACGAGTCCGAAACGGGCGCCGAGGTCGTCTTCGCCCAAGGTGCCAGCGGCACCGACGACGAGGGCGAGATCGCCGCCATCGAGTCCATGGTGACCCAGGGCGTCGACGCCATCGCGATCACGCCGACCAGCCCCAACGTGCAGGACGCCCTCCAGGCGGCCGTCGACAAGGGCATCAAGGTCGTGCTCATCGACAACGACATCCCGGACTGGTCAGGCAAGACCGCGGTCGTCGCGACCGACAACCTCGCCGGCGGCCAGCTGGCCGGGCAGTGGCTGGCGGAGAACCTGCCGGACGGTGGCAAGATCGCCATCCTGGAAGGGGTGCTCGGCAACCCGTCACTCCAGGCCCGCGTGGACGGGATGCTGGAGACGCTCGGCGACAAGGCCGAGGTCGTCGCCCAGACACCCACCGACTGCGACCAGACCAAGGGCCTCAACGCCGCCCAGGACATCCTGACCGCCAACCCCGACATCGTCGCCATCTATGGCGCCTGCGGCCCGCCCATCACCGGCGCGCTCGAGGCCGTCAAGGCGGCCGGGCTCGAGGGCAAGCTCATCGTCGTCGGGTTCGACGCCTCCGGAGACGAGGTCGCGGCGATCCAGGCCGGGACCCAGTCGGCGTCGGTCGCGCAGTTCCCCGACAAGATGGGCAGCATGGGAGCTCAGGCCGCCTTCGACGCGGCCATGGGCAACCCGGTCGAGGCCAACATCGACACGGGCACCGAGATGGTGACCGCCGACAACGCCGACCAGTTCTCCTGACCGGCAACTCCTGACAGGCAGCTCCTGACAGGGGTCGGGGGAGGGACGAACCGAGCGCCCCTCCCCCGACCACACTCTTCGAGCAAGGACCGACATGAGCCCGACCGCACCGGACGACCTCGTTGCCCCGGTGATCGACGCTCACCTGCACGTCTGGGACCCCGGCCGACTCACCTATGACTGGCTGCGCGACGAGCCCGCCCTGCACCGGCGGTTCGGGCCCGAGGATCTCGACCTCGGCGGCGTCGACGTCGCCGGAATCGTCTTCGTCCAGGCGGACTGCAGGGCCGACCAGGCCGTGGCAGAGGTGGACTGGATCCGCGGTCTGGCCAACGGCGGCGCACCGGTCATCGGGCCGCCGATCCTCGGCATCGTGGCGCAGGCCCCCCTCGAGCTCGGCGCCGGCTGCAGTGAGCAGCTCGCGTCCTATGCCGCCGACCCCCTGGTGGTCGGCGTGCGGCGCCTGCTCCAGGACGAGCCAGCGGGCTTCGCACTGGCACCGGGCTTCGTCGAGGGCGTCCGCCTGCTCGGTGGGCTCGCGCTGTCGTTCGACCTGTGCGTGAGGTGGCACCAGCTCGACGAGGTCGCGGAGCTGGTCGAGCGGTGTCCAGAGGTGAGGTTCGTGCTCGACCACCTGGGCAAGCCGCCGGTCCGGGCGGGGGCGTACTCGGCATGGGCCGAGCGCCTCACCCGCGTTGCGGAGCGGCCCAACGTCTCATGCAAGCTCTCCGGACTGGCGACCGAGGCCGACCCGGAGCAGCTCACGGCCGCTGTGCTGCGGCCCTATCTCGACCACGCGTTGGCGGCGTTCGGTGCGGACCGGTGCCTGTTCGGCAGCGACTGGCCGGTCGCGACCACCGCGGTGACCTATCGCGCGTGGCACGACCTGGTCGTCGACGCCTGCACCGGCCTTCGGACCGCGGATCGTGAGCGCGTCCTCGGAGGGACGGCGCGGAGCGTCTACGGTCTTCCCAGCGGGAGTCTCAGTGACGCAGGGCCCGGCGGCGAAGGAGGGTGACGGATGGCGCTCACCGATGAGGCGATCCTCCGGATCAAGGAGATGATCACCAGCGGCGCCCTCAAGCCGGGCGACCGACTGCCCCGTGAGGGCGACCTCGCCGAGCAGCTCGGGCTGTCGCGCAACTCGCTGCGCGAGGCGGTGCGCGCGCTGACGCTCATCAACGTGCTCGACGTTCGGCAGGGCGACGGCACCTATGTCACGAGCCTCGACCCCAACCTGCTGCTCGACGCCTTGACCTTCGTCGTCGACTTCCATCGCGATGACAGCGTGATGGAGTTCCTGCGCGTACGGCGCATCCTCGAGCCGGAGGCCGCCGCCATGGCTGCCACCCGCGTCTCACCCGAGGACGTCGAGACGATGCAGCAGATCATCGCGGCATCATCGCCCGAGTCGACGCCGGAGGAACTGTTGTCGCTGGACATCGAGTTCCATCGCCTGGTGGGCGCCGCCTCCGGCAACTCGGTGCTGGCGTCGCTGATCGAGGGTCTGTCCGCTCCCACCAACCGTGCCCGGATCTGGCGTGGCCACACCCAGGCGGGCGCCCACGAGCGCACGGTCCGCGAACACCAGGCCATCCTCGACGCCATCGCGCTCGGCGAGCCCGAGCTCGCCCATGCGGCCATGGTGGTTCACGTCGCCGGCGTCGAGAACTGGCTCAAGACCGTCCGCTGAGCCGCCCCGTTGCGCTGGTCAGGTCTGTAGGCCCGGTCAGGTCAGTAGGCCCGGTCAGGTCAGTAGGGCCGGTCAGCTCAGTAGGGCTGGCCCCCCATGGCGGCCCGCTGCCGCTTCTTGGAGCCCGACCGCTGGACGGCGCCGATGATCAAGAAGATGACGCCGAGGAAGGCCATCAGCCCACCGGCGACGACGGCGATGAGCCAGATCAGGCTCTTGGCGGCGGAGGTCAGCGACGGAGCGACCGCGATGGTCGCGCCGTCGGTGGAAACGGTGACGTCATAGCTGCCGGTCTCGGCCGGTGTGAAGGTGGCGACCTCCGAGTAGTTGGTCCCGGAGACCCCGACATTGCCGTCGACCGTGGTCGCGGAGACCGTCACGGGTCCCGCATCGCCGGTGACCTCGATGTCGCCGACCGGGACGGTGACACCGTCGGCGGCATAGACCGCATAGGTCTTGCCGCCGTCGAAGGTGCGGGTGACGGTGGTCGGCGCGGCCTGGGCGGTCCCGATGTCGTCGGACAGCGAGGCCAGGGCTCTGGCGGTCATGATGATCCCGAGCACGATGGCGACGAGGCCGAGCACGAGGAACACGGTGCCCGTGACGAGCATGCCCTTGCCGCGCAACGGCGGCACGGACGACGACATGGCGGGCGGCGGAGGCGGATAGCTCATGGCCACTTCCTATCGCACCACAGCAGGTCGGGTCACGGCTCAGCCGCCGTGTTGCGGTCACATCCGGTCAGACGGCCACATCCGGTCAGACCGTCGCCGCGACCTGGCGCAGCGCCTCGACCGTACGGCGCACGTCCTCGTCGTCGGTGGTCCAGTTGGACACCGAGATCCGCAGCACCGACCGGCCGTGCCATCGCGAGCCGGTGGTCCAGGCGGTGCCGTCCTCGAGCATCGCGCGTACGACGGCCTCGGTGCGCTCGTCGCTGCCGAAGCTGACGCAGAGCTGGGTGAAGCAGACGTCGTGGAGGACCTCGGCGCCATCGATGCTCGCGACGCCGTCGGCCAGCGCGGCCGCGTTGGCGCACAGGCCGTCGACGAGGTCGGCCACCCCGCGACGACCGAGTGACCGCAGCACCGCCCACACCGGGAGCGCCCGCCCACGGCGCGAGACCTCGGGCACCCGGTCGAGCGGGTCGCCGGCAGGGTCGTGGATCAGGTAGTCGCCGTGCATCCCCATCGCCGCCCGCAGCGCGGGCCGGTCCCGGACGATCGCGATGCCGCAGTCATAGGGCACATTGAGCGTCTTGTGGGCGTCGGTGGTCCACGAGTCGGCGGCCTCATAGCCGGCGGTCAGGTGGCCGTGCTCGCCAGACGCGGCGGCGAACAGGCCGAACGCCCCGTCGACGTGCACCCACGCGCCATGACGGTGAGCGACCTCGATCGCCTCCTCGAACGGGTCGAACGCCCCAGAGTGGACGTTGCCCGCCTGGAGCACCACGATCATGGGGACGTCCCGACCAGAGGCGTCGTCCGAGGGCGTCACTGCTGTCGCCAGGGCGGCCGCCAGGTCATCGACCCTGATCCGGCCCTGCTCGTCGGCGGGCACGACCTCCGGCGCCCCGAGGCCGAGGTAGCGCAGTGCCAGGTCGACGGTGTCGTGACGCTCGGCACCGACCAGGACGCGCACCCGCGGCGCCCCGGTGAGCCCGAGGGTGCCGACGTCCCAGCCAGCGCGGCGGAGTACGGCGTCGCGCGCCGACGCCAGGCAGGTGAAGTTGGACATCGTGGCACCGGTGACGAACCCGACGCCGGCGTCCTCCGGGAGCCCGAGCAGGTCCAGCAGCCAGGCGGTGGCCACGTCCTCGACCGCCGTACACGCCGGAGTGACCAGCCGCAGCCCGGCGTTCTGGTCCCAGGCGGAGACCAGCCAGTCGGTGGCGAGCGCGGCCGGGTGGGTGCCGCCGATGACGAACCCGAAGAACCGGCCCGACCCCATCGCCGTCAGCCCGGGCTCGCACGCCGACGCCAGCAGGTCGACGGTCTCGGTCGCGGGACGCGGGTCGGCGGGCAGCCGCTCCCCCAGCCGGAGCCTGACGTCCTCGACCGACGCCTGCGGTGGCACCGGCCGGTCGCCCACCGAGCCCAGCCAGCTCACCGCATGTCGATGGGCCGCGTCCAGCGCACCCCGCTGGTCGTCGATCACGCCGGGCGTCGCTTCTGGTTCGGTCGCCATCGGTCGATTCTGACCCCGTGGGGCGGCGCCGTCATCCCCCAGACGTGCCATTACCTCTCGGTGCGTCACGCGTTGACGGATACCCGCCGTCGGGCCGCGCCGAGCAGCAGTCGACCGAAGAGCCACAGGCTGACCGCCACACCCGTCAGCGCGACGACGATGTGGAACGGCACCCCCTCCGGAGCCGCCCGCCACAGCTGGACGGCGAGCGGCGCGCCGACGACAGGCGCGAGCAGGAACGGCGCGTGCGTCCGCACTCCCCCGCCGCCGCCGAGGGCGAGCCCGGCGCCGGCCGCGTCGTCCGACCAGCGCCGCATCAGCCACCAGGTGACCGCGAGGACGAGCGGCAGCACGAGATAGAGCGGGCTCGGCGCCAGCACGAACCTCACCAGCCAGCCGACCAGCAGGATCACCGGCGCCACGAGCAGCACCCGCCGCGACGGCACCGCCACGTGACCGACCCGGTCGAGCACGAGCTGACCGACCGGCACCAACAGGCCGAGACCGACCAGATAGGCCGCCGTCGCCCCCAGGGACGGCATCGTGCCGCGTTCGATCGGCCACCACGACGCCCACAGCCCGGCGGCCACGCCCACGACGAGCCAGGTGACGACCCGCCGCCACATCGGCCAGCGCCCCGCCACCCGACCTATCCCGACGACGACCAGTCCGGTGACCAAGGCATGCCAGGCCAGCGGCGTCCAGACGACCTGGAACGGGAAGGCGTCATACATCGTCGCGACGACCACACCCTCGATGGTCCAGCCCAGGACGGCACCGCCGAGGAAGACGGCCCGCCAGCCCTGGACGCCGGTCACCAGCACCATCGACAGCGCGGCAGCCGAGCAGACGGCGTACGCCAGCCAGGTCAGCGCCAGCTCGACGACCGTCACCTGCTCCCGCGGTGCGGACCAGAACAGCATCTCCGATCCCCACAGCGTGATCGCGCCGAGGGCACCGGACGCCATCAGATAGGTCTTCACCCGAGCATCATCGGCGCTCACGGGCCTCCACCACATCGGGGACGACCCCGAGACCGGGGTCGGGGTTCAGCCCGCAGCAGCCGGCGATGAGATGGGTCGTCTGGGTCACGACACGTCAAGGCGTCGGTCGGGCATGGGGCACCGGGCAGCCGAGGGTCTCAGCTGCGCCGATGGAACCTCACGCGACCATCGGGCGGGCGCTCGACCGCATAGGTGGGGTCGTGGGCACGATGGTGGTGGTGGGCGCACAGCAGCCCGCCGTCGGCGAGGTCGGTCCGACCACCCAGGGCCCAGGGGTTCCAGTGATGGGCCTCGCACCAGACGGCGGGGATCTGGCAGCCGTCGGCGAGGCAGTGACGGTCTCGCAGCTGCATGGCCTTGCGCTGGGGCGGGTTGAAGAGCCTCCTGGTCCGGCCCAGGTCGAGCGGCCTGGAGTCGCCGCCGAGCACCACCGGGATCAGGTCGGCCATGCACGCGAGCCGACGAGCGTCCGCGGCGGTCAGCAGCAGGGGCTCGTCGGAGCCGGCTACGTGGCTCGCGCCGACGACCTCGGCCGCCGCGAGATCGCGGCGCAGCTGGTCGAGGCTCAGAGTGATCATGATCGTGGTGGCGTCGCCGCCGTGGATCGGAAGCCGTTGGGGATCGATGCTCTCGAGAAGCTGACAGAACGCCTCACCGAGCCGCCGCCCATAGGGGAGCCGCCTGACCGGGTCGTCGGTCTTCGCCCCGGTCGGTAGCAGGCCCACCGGGTCGCTCCCGGCGGCCCTGCGAGGGTTGGTGAACGCCTCGAGATAGGTGGCGAGTCTGGAGGCGGACACGTCGGGCAGCAGGCCACTGATCCGCGTCATGCCGTCGCCACCGCGGCGGAGCATGAGCGTGGTCTGGCGGTGGGCGGCCGCCTCGATCGCGGCGAGCCGCTTGGCCTCGGCCGCCTCGCCGATCTCGGGGGCCAGCATCTCGATGACGTGGCGCCCCAGGTTGGCCAGCTCGCGCGGTCCGAAGGAGCCGGCCTCCTTGACCAGGCGCGCCTCCGCAGCCGAGACCAGATCGGCAGGGATGTCCTCGGGGAGCCGGTCCAAGGCGGTGGCGATCACCTGGGCCTGCGCCCGGGTGACCTCGCCGTCGCGCATCGCGGCACCCAGCACCGGGAAGCGGGTGTCTATCGCCAGCGCGAGCCGCAGGTCCCTCCGCACGTCGTCGAACCGCTCCCGGCCGTGGCGGGCCAGCCACTCGGCGGCGTCACGGGCCGCGTTGTCGTCGGCCACGTCGTCGGCACAGGCGAGCACCCGCAGCCGCAGCTCGTCGAGCCGTGCTCCGACCCGGGTGAGCTCAGTGAGCGCCGCGGCCTTGTCGCTCGTGGACATGAACACGGGGTTGGTCCCGGCGACGTCCGCCAGGGTGGCGGCGAGCGCAGAGGCCGCTTCGAGGATCGGGTGGCACATCGGGCGGTCCTCCTTCCGTCAACGACGCAGACGGAGCTCACGGGAGCTCACTGTCCGGGTCGCCGCGGTTGGTGGACCCATCCTGGGGGTACAGATGCAGCTCGGGCGATCTGCCCCTGTGGCTGCCGAACCATCACGACTGACACGTTGACGTCCGGGAAAGCGCACCCTTCCGTGGGTGGCCCGATCCGCTACTGATGCTTGGTTCCACCTTAGGCGCCCAGCCAACCCGTGTCAACACTTTTCACACATCAGTTCGATCAGCCAGGAGCGGGGCCCCATACCTGTCGCCGGAGCCTGGGATTGGCCACAATCCGTCCCACGGCGGCAACCCGCCGTCAGCCCCGACCGGAAGGCGGTCCGATGGTGAACGTTCCAACACGGTGGCACGGTGCCCTGACAGCGATGGGCCTGATGACGGGAGGCATCGTCGTCGGCAGTCTCGGCACGCTGGCGATCAACGCCGACAAGGTGGACGGCTTCGACGCGGTCAACGCCAAGGCCGGCGCCACCAAGCGCGCCGGCAAGCTGGTCGCGACCGACAAGCAGGGTCGGGTGCCCGACGCCAGCAAGCTGGGCGGCCTGAGTCGCAAGAAGCTGTCGACCATGTCGATCCCGCCGACGGCCGCATACGCCAGCAGTATCGCCACGATGAGCGCCGATGGTCCGGTCCTCCCGGACACCGGGAACGGCACCATGCGCGTGGCGTTCGTCGTACCACCCGGTCACCGCGCGAGCGACCCCGTCACGATGGACGTCGTCTATCGGGAGTTCTCGGCGGGAGCCTGCACCCTGTCCCTGGCGACCGGCGGCCTGGCCGGGCCGGACGCGCCCAACGACCAGCCCAACGTCCACAACGGCGCCTGGGACATCCCCGGACCCGGTGTCTTCACAGGCACGATCGACGTCCCCGCCGGCGCCGGATCGGGGCACACGGCCAGGTTCACCTGGCCCTTCGCGGCCGACCCCGGCATGTTCGTCCAGTTCGCCCTCACCCGCTTGGGCGACGACGCGGCCGACACCTGCGCCGAGGTGACGGTCGTGGGGATGCAGGTCAACTACTGACGCGGGCACTTGATTCTGATCCCCAATACCTGAATACTACTTCTTGTATTGGAGGGGAGTAACCCCCGACGGCCCATCGTCAGTACGGCCCGCCCGACGCGGGTTCCGGTGGGTCGGGTCGCCTCGTGCGGCCGGGTGAGACCTCCGGAGGAGAGCTGTCGCGCACGCGGCAGCCCGACACCGGAGGAACACCATGGATGTCCCACTCTGGGCCTGGGCCGCGGTCCTCGCCGCCATCGTGGCGATGCTGGCCGTCGACCTGGTCGCCCATCGCAAGGCCCACGTCGTCTCGGTCCGCGAGGCCGCCGTCTGGAGCGCCATCTGGGTGGCGCTCGGACTGGGCTTCGGCGCGATCGTCTGGGCGGCGTACGGCGCCCAGGCTGGTGGTGAGTATTTCGCCGGCTACCTCATCGAGAAGAGCCTGGCCGTCGACAACGTCTTCGTCTTCGCGCTGATCTTCACCGCGTTCGCCGTACCGCCGAAATATCAGCACCGCGTGCTGTTCTATGGCGTCCTCGGGGCGCTGGTCTTCCGCGCGGTCTTCATCGCCGGCGGCGTCGCGCTGCTCGACCGCTTCCACTGGGTGCTCTATCTGTTCGGCGCGTTCCTGGTCCTGACCGGCGTCAAGATGCTGCGCCAGCGCCACGGCCACACCGACCCGATGAACAGCCGCACCATCAAGGTCGTCCGGCGCGTCCTCCCCACCACCGATGAGTACGCCGGCCAGCGGTTCTGGGTGCGCCAGGGTGCCAGGTGGGTCGCCACGCCGCTCTTCGTGGTGCTCGTCCTGGTCGAGGTGACCGACATCGTCTTCGCCGTCGACTCGATCCCGGCGATCCTCGCGGTGACGCAGGAGCCGTTCCTGGTGTTCACGAGCAACGCCTTCGCGATCCTGGGCCTGCGGGCGATGTACTTCCTGCTCGCGGACCTCATGCACCGCTTCATCTATCTCAAGGTCGGGCTCGCCGCGATCCTCGTCTTCGTCGGGGCCAAGATGCTCCTCCTCGACGTGCTCAAGGTCCCGACCTTCCTCTCCCTCGGCGTGATCGCCGCCTGCATCACGATCGCCGTCGTCGCCTCGCTCCGGGCCACCCGCCCGGCCGCGCGCGCCGTCGTACTCCCCGACCCGTCCGACCAGCCCACCGCCCCCACCGAGAAGCAGGAGATGCCGTCATGACCCCGACCGCCCCGGCAAGCGCCGTACGCCGCCTCGACCACCTGGCCAACCTCGACCACCTG
>JAGQUE010000115.1:0-2380 GCA_020438665.1 Nocardioidaceae bacterium
AAGCGGACCCAGACCGGCATCATCTCCAACCCGGTCACCATCGGCCCCGACGCGACGCTCGAGCAGCTCGACGCCCTGGCCGGCCAATACCGCATCTCGGGGCTGCCCGTCGTCGACGCCGGCCACCACCTGATCGGCATCATCACCAACCGTGACCTGCGCTTCACCCCCGTCGCGGAGTGGGCCACCACCAAGGTCGACGAAGTGATGACGCCGATGCCCCTCGTGACGGCTCCCGAGGGCATCTCGCGCGACGACGCCACCGCGATCTTGCGCAAGCACAAGCTCGAGCGGCTGCCCCTCGTCGACGAGGAGGGGCGGCTCGCGGGGCTGATCACCGTCAAGGACTTCGTCAAGTCCGAGCAGTTCCCCCAGGCCTCCAAGGACGACCACGGCCGGCTCATGGTGGGCGCGGCCATCGGCTATTTCGGCGACGCGTGGGACCGGGCCAACCGGCTCATCGAGGCCGGCGTCGACGTGCTGGTGGCCGACACCGCCCACGGCCACGTCGCGATGCTGCTCGACATGGTCCGTCGGCTCAAGAGCGACCCCGCCACCCGCCACGTCCAGGTGATCGGCGGCAACGTCGCCACCCGGGCCGGGGCTCAGGCGTTCGTCGACGCCGGCGCCGACGCGATCAAGGTCGGGGTCGGGCCCGGCTCGATCTGCACCACTCGGATCGTCACGGGTGTCGGGGCCCCCCAGGTGACCGCCGTCTATGACGCCTGGCGCGCGGCCAAGCCGGCCGGCGTACCCGTGATCGCCGACGGCGGCCTGCAATACTCCGGCGACATCGCCAAGGCCATCGTCGCCGGCGCCGACTCGGTGATGGTGGGCTCGCTGCTCGCGGGCTGCGAGGAGTCGCCCGGCGAGCTGGTCTTCGTCAACGGCAAGCAATACAAGAAGTATCGCGGCATGGGCTCCCTCGGAGCGATGTCGAGCAGGGGCAAGAAGTCCTACTCCAAGGACCGCTACTTCCAGGCCGAGGTCACCAGCGACGACAAGATCGTGCCCGAGGGCATCGAGGGTCAGGTCGCCTATCGTGGGCCGCTCGCCGCGGTCGCCCACCAGCTCATCGGCGGCCTCAACCAGTCGATGTTCTATGTCGGTGCGCGGACGATCCCCGAGCTTCAGGAGAAGGGCCGGTTCGTGCGGATCACGCAGGCCTCGCTCAAGGAGTCCCACCCGCACGACGTCCAGATGACCGTCGAGGCGCCCAACTACACCCAGCGCTGACGCAGGCGGGTCAGCCGACCTGGATCGACCCGGTCTCTCGCCGTCGTGGCGGTGGCTGGCCACGCAGGCGAAGCCGCGGTCGCCGGAGGCCGAGCCGACGGCGCTGGGCGGGATCACCGCGATCTCGAAGCCCTTGGCCGAGCCCCCCACATAGGTGCGGAGCTTGGCCTTGGTGCACAGGTCGCGCACCTCGGGGTCGGCCCGGAGCTGGTCGAGGTAGGCCGTCGTCGCCGTCGTCGGGGCACCGCTGGCGAACGTCTCCCAATAGTGCCAGTCGTCACAGGACGTCGACGCCGCGCTGATCTCGTTGCCCGCGCTCATGATGCCCTTCCAGCAGACGCCCAGGCCGGGCGCCTCGGTCGACGTCTGCGTCGGCGCGGTGGGGCTGGTGTCGTCGGCCGGCTGCGTCGGCCCGTCCGTGTCGTCGCCGTTGGCAGATGCCGTGGCCCCCGTGTCACCCAGTAGCCCGACCGGGCCTCGCCCGGCCGCCGGGTCGTTGTCTCGGGACGTCAGATACAGCCCGAAGTCGCTCAGCCGCGGGGCGCCGTACGCGTCGATCAGGACGTTGCCGGGATTGATGTCGCAGCCGGCAGCATCGGGCCGGTGCGGCGCAGCACGGTCTTGAGCGGGCCGTGCGGGCACCACTCCATCACCAGGTAGGCGCGGCCGTCCGGTGTCACGCCGGCGTCGATCAGCGACACCACGTGGGGGTGGCCGCTGATCCGGCTGGCCGCGGTGGCCTCGCGCAGGAACCGGCGACGGTTGCGCTCGTCGGAGAGGGGGCGGGAGTCGATCTTGACCGCGACCGGTCGGTCGAGCGCCACCTGGCGGGCGACGTAGACGGTGGCATAGCCGCCGTGGCCGATCACCTCGCCGAGCTCGACGCCTGGGATGAGTCCGGTGCCGCCGGACTGCGTGCCGACGCGCGGCCGCGGGTTCGCGGTCGTGCCCTCGGGTCCGGCCGCCGGGTGCTGCTGGTTCATCGGGGCTGAATCTAGTGCCGCCAGCCGTGGGCGAGGAGAGCCCGAACGTGGGTGGACCGGTAGCCTGCGGTCGTGACCGAGATCGAGATCGGCAGAGCCAAGCGGGCCCGGCGGGCCTACTCCTTCGACGACGTGGCCATCGTGCCGTCGCGCCGCACCCG
>JAGQUE010000115.1:2496-3399 GCA_020438665.1 Nocardioidaceae bacterium
GGGCTCGGCGTCCTCAACCTCGAGGGACTGTGGACCCGCTATGAGGAGCCCACCTCGCTGCTGGAGGAGATCGCCGACCTCGACGGCATCGAGGCGACCCGGCGGATGCAGGAGATCTATGCCGAGCCGATCAAGGGCGAGCTGATCACCGAGCGGCTGCGCGAGATCCGGGAGTCGGGCGTGACGGTGGCGGCCAGCCTCTCGCCGCAGCGGACCAAGGAGTTCGCCAAGACCGTGGTCGACGCCGGCGTCGACATGTTCGTCATCCGCGGTACGACCGTCTCGGCCGAGCACGTCTCCTCGCAGGCCGAGCCGCTGAACCTCAAGGAGTTCATCTATGAGCTCGACGTGCCCGTCATCGTCGGCGGCTGCGCGACCTATCAGGCCGCGCTCCACCTGATGCGCACCGGCGCTGCCGGGGTCCTCGTCGGCTTCGGCGGTGGCGCCGCCCACACCACCCGCACCGTGCTCGGCCTCGCCGTACCCATGGCCTCCGCCGTTGCCGACGTGGCCGCCGCCCGCCGCGACTACCTCGACGAGTCCGGCGGTCGCTATGTCCACGTCATCGCCGACGGCTCCATCGGCCGCTCCGGCGACATCGCCAAGGCCATCGCCTGCGGGGCCGACGCGGTCATGGTCGGCTCGCCGTTCGCCCGCGCCTCCGACGCGCCCGGTCGTGGCTTCCACTGGGGCGGCGAGGCTCACCATCCCCAGCTCCCGCGGGGTGAACGGGTCCGCTTCGAGACCATCGGGACCTTCGAGGAGATCCTGTTCGGCCCCTCTCGCGTCGCCGACGGCACGATGAACCTCGTCGGCGCCCTCCGCCGGGCCATGGCGACCACCGGCTATACCGAGGTCAAGGAGTTCCAGCGCATCGAGGTCGTGGTCGAGTAGCTGCCGCTG
>JAGQUE010000115.1:3444-13935 GCA_020438665.1 Nocardioidaceae bacterium
TACCTCGCGGAGTTCACCTGGGTAGGTGCGGGTTTCCCTTCCTACCGTGGTGAACCAGCAGCACGGGCACCCCTCAACCCAGCCGGTCCAGCACGCCGGCGATGCCGGAGTCGACGTACGCCGGACCGAGGTGGTCGAGGCCGGCGAGGACCTCCCACCAGGGCCCGAGGCGGTGCCAGAGGAGGGCGCGGCCCCGGAGGTCGCGCGTGACGCCGTACGACGCCGCGAGGGCCTCGGCGAACTCCGGTGGCGTCCCGTGGAGTGTCCATGCGAGATCGAGGGCGGGATCGCCCATCCGTAGGTCGCCCCAATCGATGATGCCGGTGGTGCGGCCCCCAGTGGCGAGGAGGTGGGCCGGACCGAGGTCGGCGTGGACCAGGCAGGACTCCGTCGGTTCGGCGACCCCGTCGAGCAGGCGGGAGCCCGCAGCACGCGCCTCGTCGGGGAGCAGCGGCAGCACCCGGGCGCGCAGGTCGGCCAGGTCGGCGAGCAGCCGTGCGTGCTCGTCGGCCGGGGCCGGCAGCTCCGGAGGCCACGGGCCGGCCTCGGCGTGCAGTGCGGCCAGCAGCTCGCCGACGGCGCGGCCGTCCACCGCGGTGAGCGAGGACGGCTCGACCGGTTCTCCGGGCACGATCGGGTGCCGCACCCGGAGCGGCTGCTGATCGAGCACCACCGGCCGGGGCACTGCCAATGGAAGTCGGTCGGCCACGCGAGCCAGCACGGCCACCTCGCGGCGCAGACGGGCGGCCACCTCGGGGCGACGGGGCCGTCGGTCGATCCAACGGTCCTCCACGACGTCGGTCACGCAGTCCCAGCCCTGCGCCGGCTCCCACCGGTCGGCCGCCCGGGCGCGGAGCCACCCACCCAGCAGCCCGACCGTGTCGGGCATGAAGTCGTCGGGATCCGCCTCGATCGCAGTCAGCAGGGCCTCGACGGTCAGCCACTCCCCGGAGGTGACCTCCTCGGGCTGCCACCGGATCGGGCCGTCCCAGTCCACGACGAAGCAGAACCCCCGATAGGACGTGTGGTCGTCGTGGTAGTCGCCCTCCCGGACGGGGGCCAGGTCGACCCCGCTGACGCCGAGCTCTTCGGCCAGCTCGCGGGCGGCCGCGTCTCGCGGGTCCTCCCCGGCAGTCAGGACGCCGCCGGCGGCGAAGTCGCGACGCCCCGGATAGACGTCCTTGGTCGGCGTACGCCGGTGGACATAGACGCGGCCGAGCGGGTCGCGTACGACGGTCGCGGTTGCGGCGTGATGCAGGTTCTCGGCGCGCATCCGCGACCGTGGCGCGCTCCCGCACGGTCGGCCGTCCTCGTCATAGAGCGCCACCAGCTCGTCCACCCCCCCCATCTTGCCCGCGAGGGTTGTGTCCGCGCGGGAACCGGGCGGACCGACCGGCCGTCCAAGCCATCAGACGTGAGGGAGACCGCCACCGCAGGGGAGTGGCGGTCACCCCGCGCTGACGTGCTCACAGCGATGGAGCGCGCTGACGTGCGCTCGCCCTTGCTCAGGCGAACGCTTCGGCTCGCTTGGTCAGCTCGTCCAGGCCCGGCTCGGCGGGGTTGCGGGGCTTGCCGGGGTGGATGATGGCGACCTGGCAGCTCTCGGCGGCCAGCACCAGCTCGGCATAGGAGCCGGCGTCCGGGTCGGCGATATAGGCCTGGCGGTTGTCGTTGTAGGCGAACATCCGGTCGTTGATCGTCGTGCACTCGTTGCACGTCGAACAGCGTGGCGTCTCGATCCAAGGCAGGTAGGGGTCGTGCGCTTGGGGCTCGTCGAGGTCGTCGACGTCCTCCGGAGCCGCCTCGGGTACGGCGGTCGCAGCGGCCCCGGCCGAGATGACCGCTGCCCCGGCGACCGGCCCGGCGACCAGCCCGGCAGCCGGCGCGGCGGCCATCGCGGCCTCGAGTCGCGCCTTCTCCTCCTCGAACTCCTCGCGCTGGCGTGCGAGCTCGCGGTCGACGTGGGAGTTGTGGATGCCACCGAGCTCCTGGAGCCGATGCCACTGCTCGACGCTGCGGAGGGTCATGTGGACCAGGGGCCGGTCGACGAGGACCCGGTGGAGCTGGTCGTCCTGGGAGATCATCAGCAGGTAGGGCAGCTCGTCGGCCCAGCCGCTTGGGTTGCCGGCGAGGTGGTCGGCGAAGGCGACGACCTTGCCGTCGGAGCCGTCGTCGGCTGCCAGGGCGAGGTGAGGCACCAGCCGGGCGTCGCACGCCCAGAAGTCGGCGGCGGTGAACGGCACGTCCAAGGTCACCGACTGGAGCGCCTGGTCCTGATAGGTGACCGGGTGCAGGGGCCAGTCGCGGTCGGCCTGGGGGTTGCAGGCGAGCGTGAAGCGCTCGGCCCAGGTGTCACCGGCGGCAGGGTCATAGGCGAAGGACGGGAAGACCCGCGACTCGATCGCGGCCGCGGCGGCCAGGTAGTGGGGCAGGTCGCCGAGCCACTGGCCCTCACCGGAATAGACGACGAAGAGCGCCGCACCGGGTGAGCTCGAGCCGGCCACGATCCGGTCGCGGGCGTGGAACAGCGCGGCGCTCGCGCACTGGAGCACGAACGCGTCGCCGGAGGCGAGTGCGGCGGTGGCGAGCTTGCCGGCCGAGAGCCCGCTCTGGACGGTCCGGCCCGAGGACGACGACCCGCGCAGGAGGTCGTTGACCTGGACCAGTGCCTTGAGCGGGATCCCGGCGGAGAGGGCCTCGAGCAGGGCGACGCTGTCCTCGGCGCTCAGCTCCTCGGCGTCGACGCGAACGAGGTATTCGGGGAACAGCTCGAGCGTGTCGGCATCGAGGTCGGCCACGTTCCACTTCTCGAAGAGCGCGTCGTGGGTCTCCTCGCGATAGCGGCCGTCGGCCTCCATCTCGGCGATCACGAGGGCCTTGGCGAGCTCGGTCGTCTCCGCGAAGCGCTCGTGGTAGGCGTCGATGGCGTCGCCGACGTCGGTATAGACGAAGTCATAGAGGTCCGACCGGTCGGCGCCGTCGCCGTCGACCGGGACGAACCGCTGGTGGACGAGCACGTCGAGGAGGCGGCGCACGCGCTCGCGACGGGAGTCCGGCAGCGCGAAGACGGGACGGTTGTCGGTGAGCAGGGCCGAGAGTGCGGCTGCGTCGAGCTCGCTTCCGAACACCGGGCCGAGCGAGCCGGCCAGCTTGTCGGCGGCGAGGCCGGCGGGGGAGTTGGCGGTCTCGGCGTCGAGGATGTCCTGGAGCTCTTCGCGCAGGTGGGCGATCCGGTCGCCGAGCTGGCGCATGCGCGCCCGCTGCACGAGCTGCCAGAGGTGGCCGACGACCTGGCGGGCGGTGTCGCGGACACAGCCGACGAGCTCGCCGTCGACGTGTCGGGCGGCGGAGAGCCGGCCGAGGCTGTCGGCGACCTCGTCGTCAGCCGTGCCCTCGGTGATCGCGCGGACGGACTCCGCCCACACCACCGACAGCCGGGCCGAACCGTGGTCGGCCCGCGAGCGGATCTCGCGCTCGAGGATCATGGCGTGGTGGCGGATCCGGTCGCCGTCCTCGCCGACCGCGACCGTGCGCAGCAGGTCATCGACCATCCCCGACAGCGAGATGAGGGTGGAGTGCACGTCGGAGCCGTCGGCGAGCACCAGCGGGAAGTCGTAGCGCAGGTCGGCGAGGTGACGGTAGGGCGCGAACTGGACCGAGCGCAGGCCGAGGCCCTCGACGTTGCCGAGGTGGGTGTCCATGCGCCGGCCGGCCAGATAGAACGACGCCCGGTCCTGCTCGTCGTGGCGCTTGTGGGCACCGCCCGACACGGGGGTCGAGATCGTGTCAGTCACGACGCGTCGCCTCCCTTCGCGGTGTCGGCCTTCGCGGTGTCGGAGCCACCGCTGACGGCGAACTTGTCGAACTCAGCGTCCAGCAGGCGTCGTACGGCGGCCGTGGAGTGGGATGCCTCGGGCCGCACGATCTCCTCATAACGGGGGACGTCGGGGTTGTGGTAGAGGATCCCGATCGGGATGGGATCGGCCGACGACGCGATCTCGCGGGCCGCGCTGAGGTCGGACGGGTCGTGCTCGACGCGGTTGGGATAGATCTGCGCCATCCCCGAGCTGACCGAGAGGGACTTCGGGTGGTGCAGCAGCATCACGCGGGACGGGTCGTGCAGCCACGGCTCGAAGTTGTCGGGCATCCACTCCGGGCAGCGCTGCACGATCCGGATGAACGACAGTCCGTCGTGGTGGTAGGCCGCGCGGATGATGTCGTAGAGGACCTCGGGGATCCAGTCGGCGGCCTGCGCGACGAACGAGACGTTCTGGACGCCCAGCGTCACGGTCAGCGGGTTGAGCCCCTCGAGGTAGGAGCCCCGGGGGGTGGTGTTGCTCTTGGTGCCGCGGGGGGAGGTGGGGGACGCCTGCTTCTTGGTGAGCCCATAGATCTGGTTGTCGTGCACCATCACGACCATCCGCATGTTGTAGCGGATGGCGTGGATCCAGTGGGCGGCGCCGATGCTGAAGGAGTCGCCGTCGCCGGAGTTGACGAAGACGCTCAGGTCGGGGCGCGCCAGCCGGATGCCCTCCGCGATGGGCAGGGCCCGGCCGTGGATTCCGTGGAACCCATAGGTGTTCATGTAGTGGGGCAGCCGGCTGGAGCACCCGATGCCGGAGACGAACATCGTCTTCTCGGGGCGCAGGCCCTCGTCGCGCAGCAGGCGCTGGAGGGCGGCGAGCACGGCGTTGTCGCCACAGCCGGCGCACCACCGCGGGACCCCCTTCTGGAACCCCTCGATCTCGACGCGCTCGTCATAGAGGCGCAGCAGGCACTCGGCGGCGCTGGTGTAGGTCAGGTCGATGTGGCTGAGGTCGATCATCGCCGGGACAGCTTCCTCTCGATGGCCTGCTGGACGCGGCCCGGCTTGATGGGCTGCCCGCCGACCTCGCTCCACGTGTCGACGTCCACGAGATAGCGCGACCGCAGCAGCATCGCCAGGGCCGAGTAGCGACGGTTGTCGTCGTCGATGATCGGGTCCTCCGGGCGGTCGCTCCAGTTGCCCTCGACGGTCATGACCTGGTCGAAGCCGGCCATGATCTCCTTGAGGCCGGAGGGCATCGGGTTGACGAAGCGCAGGTGTAGCGCCGAGACCCGCCGGCCCTCGGCACGGACCCGTGTGACGGCCTCCTCGATGGCGCCCTTCGTGCTGCCCCAGCCGATCACCAGCAGCTCGCCGGTGGCGTCGCCGAACACCTCAGGGGTCTTGAGGGTCCGCTGCAACGCGGCCAGCTTGAGGCTGCGGGCGTGGAGGCCCTGTTCGTTGGCGTCGGGGTCATAGGCGACGGCGGCGGAGCTGTCGTGGGCGAGGCCGGTGAGCGTGTACATGCCGCCGGGCTGGCCGGGCACGAAGCGCCGCGACAGGCCGGTCGTCTCGTCCCAGGCATAGGGCTTGAGACCGTCGGGGACCTGGCTCTGGTCGACGGGCGGCGCCAGCCACGCGGGGTCGAACTCGGGGCGCACAAAGGGCTGCTGGGCCGTCGCCAGGCTCGCGTCGGACAGCACCACCACGACCATGTTGAAGGTCTCGGCGATCCGGCGGGCCGCGATGACGGAATAGAAGCAGTCCTCGATCGAGCTCGGCGCGATCACCACCTTGGGGGCGTCGCCGTGGCTGCCGAAGATCGTCGTCATGAGGTCGCCCTGCTCGACCTTGGTCGGTTGGCCGGTGCTCGGGCCACCGCGTTGGACGTTCACCACGACCAGCGGGATCTCGCCCATCACCGCGAGGCCGATCGCCTCCTGCTTGAGGGAGTAGCCCGGGCCGGAGGTGATGGTGACCGCGCACTTGCCGGCGTACGACGCCCCGATGGCGAAGCTCGCCGCGGCGATCTCGTCCTCGGCCTGGTGAACCATGCCGCCGACCCGCGGGAAGATCTCGCTGAGGTAGTGGGAGGCGGAGGTGGCCGGCGTGATGGGATACATCGCGCAGATCTCCATGCCGGAGGCCACCACGCCGAGTGCGATCGCGGTGTTGCCGTTGGTGACGATCTGGGCCTCACCCGACGGCAGCGCGGGGATGTGGAAGGCCAGGTCGAGGTTCTTGCGGGCGAACTCATAGCCGGCCACCAGCAGGCGGGTGTTCTGGTCGATCAGCGCCTGGGACTTCTTGCGGAAGGTCATCGCGACCTGGTCGGTGGCGAGGTCGAGCCCGAAGTCATAGATCGCGCAGAGCATCCCGAGGGCGAACATGTTCTTGCCGCGGCGGGGGTCCTTCACGATCTTGAGGCACTCGCGCTCCATCGGGACCTCGATGAGGCGGTAGCCGGCGGCCACCAGGGCGTCGTAGGTCTCGACATAGGAGGTCTGGATGCGCGGGTCGCGGTGGTCGCGCCACATGTCCTCGAGCAGGATCGTGCAGCCCGGCTTGAGCTCCTTCATGTGCACCCGGCCGAGCAGGACCTGCTCATTGAACGCCACGACGAGGTCGGCCTCGTCGCCGCCGTTGGTGACGCGCTGGGAGCCGATGCGGACCCGGTTGCCGCTGGCGCCGGCGACGCTGCGGGCCGGGGGCTGGATCTCGGCGGGAATGATCTCGACGGTCCAGATGCCGTTGCCGGCTCTGGCCGCGATCGCGCCGAGGCTCTGCCCACAGCGCTGGGCACCCTCTCCCGAGTCACTGATGATCTCGACGACGTGCTCGGTCAGCGTGGTGACCGGGCGGTCCGCGGTGGCGACGCCGGCACGGTCGCCGGACTGGGGGAGTGACTCCGACATGGCGCTCATCGGGCCATGACCGCCGTTCTCTCGGGGGAGGCGCTGTGGCTGCCTCCGGTGCTTGTCGCGACGCGCACCCGCGCATAGTTGCGCTCGTGCGCGGCGATCCCGAAGACCGCGTCCTCGGGGTCGTCATAGCGGCGGTGCGGGTCGCGGATGCCGAGGAAGCGCTTGATCCCCTCGGCTGCCTTGCGGCCGGCACCCATGGCCTCGATCACGGTCGCGGCACCGGTGACGATGTCGCCTCCCGCGAAGACGCCCGCCATCGACGTCTGCAGGTCGTCGTCGGTGTCGAGGTAGCCCCATTTGTTGAGACGCAGTCGGGAGGTCTGGCCGATGATCGGGTTGGCGTTGGTGCCGATCGCGAAGACCACCTGGTCGCAGGGGAACTCGAACTCGCTGTCAGGGATCGCGACGGGGCGGCGACGGCCCGAGTCGTCGGGCTCCCCGAGCTCCATCCGGATGCAGCGCATGGCGCGGACGTTGCCATCGCCGTCGTCGAGGATCTCGACGGGGTTGGTGAGCCAGTGGAACTCCACCCCCTCCTCCTCGGCGTGGTGGACCTCCTCGGCCCGGGCAGGCGCCTCGTCACGGGAGCGGCGATAGATGCAGTGCACGTTGTCGGCGCCGAGCCGCAGCGTCACGCGCATGGCATCCATGGCGGTGTTGCCGGCGCCGACCACCGCGACCTGTTTGCCCAGTGGCACCGGGGTGTCGTGGGTCGGGAAGTCACGGGCCTCCATGAGGTTGGCCCGCGTCAGCAGCTCGTTGGCCGACAGCACGCCGTTGAGGGAGTCGCCGGGGATGCCGAGCATGGTGGGATAGCCGGCGCCGGTGCCGATGAACACCGCGTCGAAGCCCAGTTCCTCGAGCATCTGCTCGATGGTGAACAGCCGGCCCACGACGGTGTTGCACTGGAAGGTCACCCCGAGCTTCTCGAGGTTGTGGATCTCGGCGTCGACCACCGGGTTGGGCAGGCGGAACTCGGGGATGCCATAGCGGAGTACGCCGCCGGGCAGGTGGAGCGCCTCGAAGACGGTCACCTCGCAGCCGGCCTTGGCCAGGTCGGCCGCGCAGGCCATCCCGGCGGGGCCGGACCCGACGATGCCGACCCGGTAGGGGACCGGGGCGATGTAGGGCTTGCGGGCCCAGTCGTTCTCGATCGCCAGGTCGCCGATGAAGCGCTCGAGCCGCCCGATCGCCACCGGTTCGAGGGTGTCGGCCACCGTGCAGACGCCCTCGCACTGGTTCTCCTGTGGGCAGACCCGGCCACAGACGGCGGGGAGGAGGTTGGTCTTGGCGATGGTGTCGTAGGCGCCGTGGTAGTCGCCGTCGGACAGCTTGCGGATGAAGCCGGGGATGTCGATGGACACCGGGCAGCCGTCCATGCAGACCGGCTCGGCGCAGTCCAGGCACCGCGAGGCCTCGCGCGCGGCCTCGGCCTCGTCATAACCGAGGTTGACCTCGGTGAAGTTGGTGGCGCGTTGCTTGGCGGGCTGTTCGCGGACCGGCGTCCGCTCCTGGGGGATGCTGCGGATCGTCCGTTTCGCGGCCATGGGTCAGCTCCTCGCTCCGTTGGCCGGCAGGGCGGAGACCACCGTCTCGCCCGCCGCCTTCTCAGCCCGGTGGCAGGTGTGGCTCCAGTGCTCGACCGCCTCCTGCTCCTCGTGGCGGTAGCGCCGCAGGCGGGTGGCGAGATCGTCGAAGTCGACCCGGTGACCGTCGAAGTCGGGGCCGTCGACGCAGGCGAACTTGACCTGGTCGCCGACCCGGACGCGGCAGCCGCCGCACATCCCGGTGCCGTCGACCATGATCGGGTTGAGGCTCACGCTGGTGTGGATGTTGTGGGGCCGCGTGGTCTCGGCGCAGGCCCGCATCATGATCGGCGGCCCGATCGCCACCACCTCATTGATCGTGGGCTCCCTGTCGATCACCAGCTTGAGGCCGTCGGTCACCAGCCCTTTGATGCCGGCGGACCCGTCGTCGGTGCACAGGATCAGCTCGTCGCACACACTGCGGAACTTGTCCTCCCAGAAGACCAGGTCCTTGCTGCGGAAGCCGAGGATGCCGATCACCTTGGCGCCGTGCTCGTGGAACGCGCGCGCCTGCGGGAAGACCGGGGCGACGCCCAGCCCGCCACCGACGCACACGACCGTGCCCCCGTCGCGGATCTCCGTCGGGATGCCGAGCGGGCCCGCGACGCCATAGAGCGTCGAGCCGACCCGGCAGTCCTGCTGCATCTCCAGGGTGGTCTTGCCGACTGCCTGGATCACGAGCGTGACCGTGCCGGCCTCGCGGTCGAAGTCGGCGATGGTCAGCGGGATCCGTTCCCCGGTTGCGTGCGACATCACGATGACGAACTGTCCCGGCCGGGCCGCCCGCGCCATCAGCGGATGACGGAACTCCAGCAGGAATGTCACCTCGGAGATGTCGTGGCGAGCCACGATCGGGAAGGACGACGTGATGAGCGCGTCGGCGGCGGATGCCGACCTGCCCTTGTCTGTCTCGGACGAACTCTCCATTGCTTCCCGTCCCGTCTGCGCAAGCCGACCCCCTGGAAGCTGGCGTGGAGGCCTGGGGCGCGCGTCAAACAGTCACGAGGGCATCAAGACGGTTCCCACTCTGCCCTATCAATGTCCGGACGTCTCGTGTGAAACCCCGATTGCGATGCACGACACACCCCCGGGGGTACCCGGCATCACTGACGCCCTCTGGACCGAGGCGACAGAATGGAGACATGACGCAGACCAGTGCCCTGAGCCCCCAAGCCCGCGACGAGTCACTCGCAGGTCTGCGCGCCACCCAGGCACCGGGCGCCGAGCTCGACATCCTCGTCGTCGGCGGTGGCATCACCGGCACCGGGATCGCCTTGGATGCGGTGACCCGCGGCCTCTCCACCGCCTTGTTGGAGCAGCGTGACCTCTCCTCCGGCACCAGCTCGCGCAGCAGCAAGCTCGTCCACGGCGGCCTGCGTTATCTCGAGATGTTCGACTTCGGCCTGGTGCGCGAGGCACTCCAGGAGCGTGGGCTGCTGCTGACCCGGCTCGCCCCCCACCTGGTCCGCCCGATCCCGTTCCTCTACCCGCTCCACCACACCTGGGAGCGCCCTTATGTCGGCGCCGGCCTGATCATGTACGACGGCATGGCCATGGCCGGCAAGTACGACATGGGCGTCCCGCGCCACCGTCACCTCTTCCGCCGCCAGATTGCCCGGATCGCCCCCGACCTCAAGGTCGACGAGCTGGCCGGCGCCATCCGCTACTACGACTGCCAGGTCGACGACGCGCGGCTGACGATGATCGTCGCCCGGACCGCCCAGTCCCATGGCGCGCTGGTCGCGCCGCGCGTCAAGGTGCTCGGCTTCATCCGCGAGGGCGAGCGGGTCGTCGGCGTCCACGCCGAGGACCTCGAGAGCGGCGAGCTGCTCGACGTACGCGCCCGGGTGGTCGTCAACGCCGCCGGCGTGTGGACCGACGAGATCCAGGACATGGTCGGGGGGCGTGGCAGCCTCAACGTCCAGGCCAGCAAGGGCATCCACCTCGTCGTACCCCGCGACCGCATCCGCTCCGAGGCCGGCTTCATCACCAAGACAGAGAAGTCGGTGCTGTTCGTCATCCCGTGGGGCCGCCACTGGATCATCGGGACGACCGACACCCCGTGGGACCTCGACAAGGCCCACCCGGCCGCCAGCCGTGCCGACATCGACTATCTGCTCAACCACGTCAACACGCTGCTGCGCGACCCGCTCGACCACAGCGACGTCGAGGGCGT
>JAGQUE010000116.1 GCA_020438665.1 Nocardioidaceae bacterium
ACGTCGGTGTAGCCCTCGACGACCACGGCCTGGGACGAGCGGGCGATGTCGCGCCGGGCCAGGTCGATGCCATAGAGCACCTGGCTCTTCTTATAGATCGGCGTCTCGGGGGTGTTGAGATATTTGGCCTCGATGCGGTCGTCGTCGAAGATCCGGCGGGCACCGAAGCCGATGGTGTCGCCGGTGGCGTCGCGGATCGGCCACAGCAGCCGGCCACGGAAGCGGTCATAGACCGAGCGGCCCTGGGCCACCAGCCCGCCGGCGATCAGCTCGTCGTCCTTGAAGCTCTTCTGGCGCAGGTGCTGGAGCAGTGCCTCCCCGTCGCGTGGGGCGAAGCCGATCCCGAACCGCTCGGCGGCCGCCTGGTCGAAGCCGCGCTCATGGAGGAACTGCCGGGCCACGATCGCGTCGGGGGTGGCGAGCTGGTCGGCATAGAACTCCTGGGCGACCCGATGGGCGTCGATGAGCCGTGACCGCTGCGGCCCCTTGGGGCGCTCGGCCCGGACATCCCCCTCCTCGCGTCGCAGCTGGACGCCGTATTTCTCCGCGAGCCGCTCGACGGCCTCGACGAAGCTCAGGCCGTCGATCTTCATCAAGAAGTTGAAGACGTCGCCGCCCTCGCCGCACCCGAAGCAGTGCCAGAACTGGCGGGCGGGCGTGACGTGGAACGACGGCGACTTCTCGTCGTGGAAGGGACACAGTCCCTTGTAGGAGCCGCCGCCCCCTGGCCGGAGGGTGACATAGGCGGACACCACGTCGTCGATGCGCGCCTTGTCGCGCACCTCGGCGATGTCTTCGTCGCGGATCCGCCCGGCCACGTCGCGGAGTCTACGGGGCGGTCGAGACCAGCCCCGGCTGCCCTCCACACGGGCACGACCGGGCTCTACAGTGAGCGAGCCGGACCCGCGAGGACCGATCAGGAGGTGGACCATGAAGCGACTGCTGGCGGCCGCCACGAGCGCTGTCGCGCTGGTGAGCGCGGTGCTGGGCGCCGGGCTCGCGAGCAGCCCGGCCGCCGCCCTCGACCCGTCGACGCCCGTGTACGACGGGCTGCCGCCGGGCTGGAGCTTCGACTGGGTGCCCTTCGCGACGCCGGACTATGGCCCGTTCGGGGATTACCAGCACGTCGCCGAGGCGGGTCCGACCGGTTGGGGCACCGGTGCGCTCAAGCTGGTGATGGGCCCCGTGTCGGGGGTTCGGCTCACCGCCGTGACGTCCCTGGCCGGTCTCGACGTGGCCACCGTGTGGGTGAAGATCGGCATGCCCGCCGGAGTCGCACCGACCCTGGACCTGAGCGTCGTCGTGGACGGGGATACCTATGTGGGCGCCCTGCCGGCGGACACGGCCTGGACCCAGGTGGACCTGGCGGCCGTGCCGCTCGAGCAGCAAGCCTCTGGCTCGAGCACCACACTCAGCGTCCTCGCCGATGCCCACCCGACGACGGCCACACTCACGTTGGCCGCCGACAACGGCTACGACAGCGGCGGCGCCTTCGCCTTCGTGGACGGCTGGTCCTGGACGGCGGACGGCGTCACCGAGGCCTATGACTTCGAGGACCCGCACACCCCGACGACCTGTGTGCTCACCAGCAAGCACCCGGTCATCGAGGCCGGCGAGATGGCGGACCTCACCGGTCGCGTCCTGGACGACCACGGCGGGGGCGTCGCCGGCGCCCGGTTCGATCTGCTCGTCCGCGGCTGGGGCCAGCCGAGCAGCCGCGTGCTGATGCGGCCGCTCACCAACAGCCACGGCAGCATCGGGATGGCCAAGCTCCAGATGCGCCGCACCGAGTATCAGATGTCTCTTCCGCAGACCGTCGCGCTCGGGCGGTGTCGCAGCGCCCTGGTCGTGGTCAAGGTGAGGACGAAGGTGACCATGTCGGCTCCCGCCCGGGCCGCCACCGGCCGACAGATCGAGGTGTCCGGCGCGACCACGCCGGCCAAACCCGGGACTGCGGTGACGCTGTGGCGGGTCCGCCCCGGCGCGGACACCAGGCTCGACCGTGGCACGGTCACCAAGAACGGCACCTATGCGCTGGCAGCGAAGGCCACGACGACGGGGGTCTGGAAGGTCTATGTGAAGGTCGCGGCCGCCCGCGGCAACCTGGCCGGTAGGTCGCCGACGGCGGCGGTCAGGGTCCGGTGACGTCCAGCGCAGCGCCCTTGCAGGAGCGGGCGGCGCAGATGCGGGCCGCAGCCGAGCAGCAGCTCGACGCCCTGGCCGGGGGCGCCTCGCTGTGCAGCATCGCCCGCTCGGGGGCGGCGTTCCCTGGCGGCAAGTATCAGGAGGGCCGCGCCTATGTCGCCGGGGTGGTCGCCCGCGAGCTGCGCCAGGGCCGGTCGCCCCATGAGGCGATCGACGCCGCGCGCGCCCGCTGGGCCACCGCCGCGCCGGAGTCGCGGCGTGGCGCGACAAGCTGGCAGGCCTATGGCGAGGGCGGCGACGACGCCCTGGCAGAGCTGACCGAGCTGGCCGAGCGCACCTAGCGTTCGATGACGTTGGCGAGCGGGAGGCCGGCGGCGAAGCGCTCGAGCTGCTCGCGGACGAGCCGGTGGGCACGCGGCCACATGGCGCTGCTGGCACCTCCGGTGTGGGGCGAGATCACCAGGTGAGGAGCGCGCCAGAGCCGGTGGTCGGGTGGCAGCGGCTCGGGGTCGACCACATCGAGCGCGGCGGCGATGCGGCCCGCCTCGAGCGCGTCGGCGAGCGCGTCGGTGTCGACGACCACGCCCCGGGCCACGTTGACCAGGAGCGCACCGTCCTTCATGGCGGCGAGGAACGTCGCGTCGACCAGTCCTCGCGTCGCTGAGGTCGACGGCACCACGACCACGACCACGTCGACGTCGGGGAGCAGGTCGGGCAGCTCGTCGATGGCGTGGACCCCGGCCCGGGCGGATCGGGCGACGCGCACCACGTCGACCTGGAACGGCGTCAGCCGGTCCTCGATGGCGGCGCCGATCTGGCCATATCCGAGGATCATGACGCGTTTGTCGGCGAGCGCCGGGCGCCAGAGCGGGCGCCACTCGGCCCGGTCCTGGGAGCGCACGAACTCGGGGATGCCGCGCAGGGACGCCAGGATCAGCGTGATCGCCAGCTCGGCGGTCGAGTCGTCGTGGATGCCGCGGCCGTTGCAGAGGGTGACGCCCTCGGGGACGAACCCGACGACGTGCTCGACGCCGGCCGTGAGGGTCTGCACCACCTTGAGCTGCGGCAGCTCGGCGATGACCTCGTTGTCGGGCACCGAGAAGCGGTAGGGCTGGACGTAGTAGGCGACCTCGGCCGCCGACGCGGGCAGCGGCACGCCCTGCTCGGGGAGGACCACCTCATAGCGAAGGCCCCCGGGCACCCGGCCGAGCTCGGCCGGCTCGAACGGCAGCCACACGAGCGGCTCTGTCATGACCCGACCAGCTCGGCATGGCGGCTGACGGCGCTCGCGTCGGTGAGCGAGGCGACCTGGTCGACGACCACGCGGACGCGCGCGGTGTCGTCGGGAGCGGCGGCCCAGTCGTCAGCGAACGGGCGGTCGAGGCCTGCCGGGCCGCGGTCGAGCAGCCCCTCGACCAGCTCGGCGACGAGCTCGCGCTGGCGCTCCATCAGGACCACCCGGTCGTCGGCGCGCATGACGTAGTGGGCGGCGACGCCTTTGAGGACCGCGATCTCGAGCCGCGTCTGCTCCGGCACGACCAGAGCCCCGTCATAGCGCAGGAACGGACCAGGACCGGAGGCGAACGTCGCCTCCTGGACGCTGCCGCAGAACCGGCCGATCACGTCGGAGGTGAGGTTCTTGAGCGAGGCGAGTGCCGCCCGGCTCCCGTCGTAGGCGGCACGGGGCCAGGCCTCGACGGCGACCAAGCCCGCGAGGACCTCGTCCAGGGTGTCGTCGGCCGCGTCGGGGAGGTACCAGTCGCGCACGGTCTCCCACACGGCCGCCCGGTCGAGCCTGGTCAGGTCGATGCGACCGGCGACGATGCCGTCCTCGACGTCGTGGACGGAGTAGGCGACGTCGTCGGCGAGGTCCATCACCTGGGCCTCGAAACAGCGCTCCTGCCCGGCCACGGCCGCCCGCATCCAGGAGAAGACCGGCAGGTCGTCGTCATAGACGCCGAACTTGACGACGGTGCGGGGCGAGCCGTCGGCGTGCACTCCCGTCGGCGGCTCGGCCACGGCGTGGGGCCACGGATACTTGGTGCACGCGTCGAGCGTCGCGCGGGTCAGGTTGAGCCCCACCGAGCGGCCCTCGGCGTCGACGGTCTTGGCCTCCAGCCGCGTCAGCAGCCGCAGGGTCTGGGCGTTGCCCTCGAAGCCACCGCAGTCCTTGGCGAGGTCGGCCAGCACGCGCTCGCCGTTGTGACCGAACGGCGGGTGGCCGAGGTCGTGGGCGAGCGCCGCCGTCTCGACGATGTCGGGGTGACAGCCGAGTGCCCGGGCCAGGTCGCGGGCGACCTGGGCGACCTCGAGGCTGTGGGTGAGGCGGTTGCGCACGAAGTCGTCGGTGTCGGGCCCGACTACCTGGGTCTTGGCGGCCAGCCGGCGCGAGGACGCGGCGTGGACGACGCGGGCGCGGTCGCGCTCGAACGGTGTGCGCACCGGCGCCTCGACGCGCTTGGGCGGCTCCTCCACCAGCCGCGCACGCGCGGCGGCGTCATAGCGGCCCTGCGGGTCATAGCGGTCGACGACGTCCATCAGACGACGACCCTACAAGGGGCCCAGGACACGGTGGCGGTCACAGCCAGCCCGACTCCTCGGCGATGCGCACGGCCTCGCTCCGGTTGGCGGCGCCGGTCTTGCCGATCGCCGCCGACAGGTGGTTGCGGACGGTACCGGGGCTGAGGAAGACGGCGCGCGCGATCTCCGACACCGGCGAGCCGTCGCGAGCCGCGCGGAGCACCTCGGTCTCGCGCTCGGTCAGCGGGGACGCCCCCAGCACCATGCTGTCGGTGGCCAGGTCGGGGTCGACGACGCGCAGCCCTTGGTGAACCCGGCGTACGGCGTCGGCGAGCTGACGGGCCGGGGTGTCCTTGACCACGAAGCCATCGGCACCGGCCCGCAGGGCACGGTGGACGAAGCCGGGGCGGCCGAACGTGGT
>JAGQUE010000117.1 GCA_020438665.1 Nocardioidaceae bacterium
GCGAACTCGGTGCCCTCGACCACGGTCAGCCGCCCGGCGCTGACCACCTCGCCGTCGGCCTCCGCCACCCACAGTCCGCCCAGCTCGGGGCGGAGCGCGAGGTTGCTGGACAGCTCGTCGGGATCGCTGCCGCGGCCCTTGCCGAACACCGACTCCTGCATTTGGGAGGCCCGGCGCACGTCGTCATAGAGGTCGCCGCCCACCCCCGCCCGGCGGACGACGATGCCGTCGGGAAGTGTTACCTCGACGGCCAGCAGGCGGGCCTCGCCGATCATCACCGTCTCCCGGTCCTCGGCGACCAGGCCGTGGGCGACCAGCCGCTCACCGAGGTCGGCGGGCGTGTCGTGCCCGCGCGTCTTCCACTCGAACTCGCCGACCGGCGTGTCGTCGCGGAAGTGCGTGACCGTCGCCGCGATCAGCGCGTCGACCTCCTCACCCTCCGCGCCGGCCAGGTCCCGATAGCTGCAGAAGCCGCCGTGGCCGAACAGCCCCCACCACAACGGGCCGTGGCGGGTCACCTCGTGGGCGCCGGCGAACTCGGCCGCCTCGCGCAGTTGCTCGTCGTACGCCGCCAGCAGGGCGCTCTCGTCAGTGGTCACACCGGCACCGTAGCGACCGCGGGCCGATCCTCTCGAACGAAATACGCGGACCCCGCTGATACTCCACAATGCAGATGACCCACCCACCGCGGGTGGAGAGCACAAGGAGCGCCATGGGGGACGCGACCAGCCCGTCGCCGGGGGCCACCACATCGGTGGGCACCTCGAGGCTGGCGACCCCGCGAACCGCGGCGCTGCCGCCCCAGCAGGGTCCGCTCTCCGTCTCGCCCGGCTCAGCCGATGCTCCGGAGTCGCCGCCGGGGAAGCGCCCCCATGGGCCGCGCACCCAGGGCTTCGCGCTGCCGAGTGTCAGCTGGCGCAACCTGCCCGGCGGCCGCATCGCCCTGGTCGTCGCGGTGGCGAGCTTCCTCATCACCGGCTGGATCCTGGCCGGCCGACAGACCGGCCAGGCGGTGCACGTCTCCGTCGGCGCCGTCTCGTGCACGGGCGCGAAGGTCCGCCCGGCAGACTCGAACGGCGCAGCGGCGACCATCACCCCACGGCCCGGCATGCGCTGCGTCGTCCCGGTCGAGCTGACCAACAGCGGCGCCTTCTCGGTGCGGGTGACCCGCGTGATCGTCCCCACGCTGGGTCCGCGCGGCACCGCCACGGTGCGCGCGCGGCAGGCGAGCGGCGGCAAGCCGAGCAAGGCCGAGAGCAACGCCAACGCGGTCTTCGCATTCTCCGAGCGGCTGGCCCCGGGGCAGTCGACGACGGTGAAGATCGTGCTGGCCTACCGCCCGGGCGGCTGCACGAGCAAGGGCGAGCTGCTGCTGCCCCACTTCCCGGTCCTCAACACCCGCGCGCTCGGCGTGAACTCCCGGGTCCTGCCCGACGCCCCGCTGGCCCTGGCGCACACCACCGGCGACGCCTGCGGTCGCTGACCCCGGACGGCTCGCCGGGTCGCCCCGGGCGCGGCCGCGAAGCGCGTCGTACGCCGTTCGTCGCGCCGGATCGACCGCCCGTCGACTCCGGCGGACCCGCTGACCGACGTGATCTGCCTCACCTCTCGCCCTCGGCGAGGTCCGTCGTGGAGCGTGACCCGAGTCACATGACCCGACCACGAGCCACATCCGGAAAGGGGTGCCGCACGTGACCGACACGCACTCAGGCTCCGGCGTCCATGCACACGCCGACGCCAACGACCCGCTCTACCACCAGCTCGCCAAGAGCGAGGACTTCATGGAGCTTCGTCGGCGATACCGCGCCTTCGTGTTCCCGTGGACCATCGCCTTCCTGGCCTGGTACCTCCTCTATGTCGCCCTCTCCAACTGGGCGCCCGACTTCATGAGCACCAAGCTGCTCGGCAACATCAACATGGGCCTGGTGCTCGGTCTGGCCCAGTTCCTGACCACGTTCCTCATCGCGTGGATGTACAGCCGTCACGCGGCGGCCAACTTCGACCCCCTGGCCGCCAAGCTGAAGGCCGAGTACGAGAGGAACAAGGGCTGATGAATCACCAGACACTCACCAGCGTCCTGTTCGGTGCCATCGTCGTCGCGACGATCGGCGTCACCGTGTGGGCCAGCCGGTCCACCAAGGGCGCGGCCGACTACTACGCCGGCGGTCGCTCGTTCTCGGGCTTCCAGAACGGCCTCGCGATCGGCGGCGACTACATGTCCGCCGCCTCGTTCCTCGGCATCTCGGGCGCTATCGCGCTGTCGGGCTATGACGGCTTCCTCTACTCCATCGGGTTCCTCGTCGCCTGGCTGGTGGCGCTGCTCCTGGTTGCGGAGCTCCTCCGCAACTCGGGTCGCTACACGATGGCCGACCAGCTCGCCTACCGGATGAGGCAGAAGCCGGTGCGCACCGCGGCTGCGGTCTCGACCGTCGCCGTGTCGGTGTTCTATCTGCTGGCCCAGATGGTGGGCGCCGGCTCGCTGGTGGCGCTGCTGCTCGGTGTCTCCAGCCAGGGCCTCAAGAACCTCACCATCGTGGGCGTCGGCGTGCTGATGATCTTCTATGTCACCGTCGGCGGCATGAAGGGCACCACCTGGGTGCAGAT
>JAGQUE010000719.1 GCA_020438665.1 Nocardioidaceae bacterium
GAGCTCGTCGAGCGCGTCGACGGCCGCGTGGTGGGCCTGGTGGGCCACGTCGACCGCGTCCTCGGCGGAGTCCAGGGCTTCCTGGGCCTCGGTGAGCGCGTCGTCGTTGGCCTCCGCCTGCGACTCGAGCTCGACCAGGCGACGGCGCAGCTCGTCGATCTCCGACTGGAGCTGGAGCGACGCTGCGCGCAGCCCGTCGACCGCCGCGAGCGCCTGGTCGCGCCGGGCGGTCGCGTCGGTCACGCTCGCCGCGGCCTCCACAACGGCCTGGGCCGCCTCCTGACGAGCCTCCTCCCGCGCCGCCTCGTCGGGCTCGGGATCGGGTACGGCGTGCAGCTGCGGCGGCTCCGGGGCGGGTGAGGAGCGCGGCGTCGCGGCGAAGCCGGCCGCCTCGGGAACGGCGAGCGCGGCGGCGACGTCGACCCCATCTACGCCGGTCGCGCGCATGGTGGCCACCAGCAGCCCACTGCGCACGGCCCGCGCCGCCTCCTCGTCGAGCATCGCCGCGGTCAGCGTCTGCTCGACCTGCTCGGCCACCGCCTCGGTCACCCGGTGCCCCTCGTCGGCGGCCAGCCCGCGAGCCCGCGAGGTCACCGCCGCGGTCAGCTGGCGCCGCTGCCGGGTGAGCTCGCGCAGCTCCGCGCCGTCGAGGTTGGCGGCGGCCCCGCGCAGTGCGGCGCCGACCGTGAGCACCTGGTCGACCTGGTCGGCCTCGCGGCGCACGAGCAGGTTGACCACCCAGGCACCGATCGACGGCTTGCGCAGCGCCTTCACCCGGGCCGACAGCTCCGGCGACTCCTTCTTCAGCGCCTTGGCTCGCGCATCGCGCACCGGCGTGAAGTCAGCGAGGGGCAGCCCATAGAGCTCGTCGGCCTCGGCAAGGAGGTCGTCGGCGGTCATGCGCCGACCCTACGGGAGGACATATTCCATCTCCGCCGGGTGAGGCGGCCACGGCGCGGGCTGCTCGGATCCTGTGGGCTGCCAGCCGAGGTGCTCATAGAGCCGCCGAGCACGGTGGTTGTCCACGAGGCACCACAGCCGGGGTGCCGCGCGACCGCGGGCCCGGATCGCCGCGACCGCGCGGCTGATGGCGAGGCGACCGAGCCCGCCACCCCACTCGTCCGGCGCCACCGCGAGCTGTCGCAGCGTGCCCGCGACATCGTGGGCGACCACGCAGCGCAGCCCGGTCACGCCGTCGAGCACCTCGACCACCACGTCGGGGTCGAGGAGGACGAGGTGCCAGCGGGCCAGCACGTCGTCGGCCGGATAGGGGTGGCGCTCGGGCGGGAAGACGTGGCCGAGGGCGGCGAGGCTGGCGGCGCGCTCGAGATCGAGCAGGGCCACGGCATCGGCCGCGGTGGCCCTGCGGAACGCCGGCTGCGCCGCGGTCATCGGCGGCCGGCCGCCACCCAGGCCGCGTGTGCAGCGAGACAGCGGTCGAACAAGTCGGCCAGGTCGACCGGGTCGACATCGTCGAGTGGCAGCCCGAGCGGGTCGGCGAGCGCCGCGCGCCAGGCGTCGTACGACGTCAGCTCGGCGACCACCTGCGACCGACCGGGCCGGACGAGCGACAGCACGCAGCCGCGCAACGTGTGGGTTCCCCGGGCGTCCTGGCGCTGGACGACGAGGAACCGGGTGAAGTGGGAGTCGGGACCGGTCGACAGCAGCTCGTGGGCCGCCGCCACCTCGATCGGTCGGTCGCTGACCTCAACGCCGGCGAACGAGCCGAGGGGGTCGTGCCGGAAGGACCACCGCCCGGACGACACGTTGTCGAGGTCGAAGACGAAGCCGTCCTGGTCGTGGCG
>JAGQUE010000118.1 GCA_020438665.1 Nocardioidaceae bacterium
CCGCAACCAGATCGGGCTGGCGATGACGACCTTCCTCGAGCACCCCGACCAGTGGCGCCTGCTCGCCGAGCGCCCCGAGCTGGGCAAGGCCGCGGTCGAGGAGGTCATGCGGGTCAACCCGACGGTCCGCTGGGTCACCCGTGAGGTGCTGGAGGACTTCGACTACCAGGGCGTCGAGCTCAAGGCCGGGACGACCGTCCACTGCTACAGCGAGTCCGCCGGCACCGATCCCCGCGCGTTCGACGACGGCGCCTTCGACATCACCGCGACCGGTCGCCAGCCCCACTTCGGGTTCGGCGGCGGGGCCCACCACTGCCTGGGCCACTTCGTGGCCCGCTCCGACATGAGCGAGGCGCTGCCGCTGCTTGCCCGCCGGATGCGCGACCCCCACGTGCTCGAGGGCGCCACCTGGCTGCCCGACTCCGGCAACACCGGACCGACCCGGCTGCCCGTCGGGTTCACCCCTGGATCCTGACCCCGCGTCCACCCCGTTCGACAAGGAGTGCCCATGAAGGTGATCGTCGACATGGCCCTGTGCCAGGACCACGGCCAGTGCGCCATCGCCGCCGGCGAGGTCTTCCGGATCAACGACGACGGCCGGCTGGAGTTCGACGCCGACCCCGACGACGCGCTGCGCGACGCCGTCGAGGAGGCCGCCGACGTCTGCCCCGTCCAGGCCATCTCCATCGCGGACTGATGACCGACCATCGGGTGGCCGTGGTCGGCGGCTCGCTCGCCGGCCTGCGCGCAGCGGAGCAGCTGCGCGCGGCCGGTCACGCGGGGCCGATCACGGTCTTCTCGGCGGAGCCGCACCCGCCCTACAACCGACCTCCGCTGTCCAAGGAGGTGCTGGCCGACCCGGATCTCGCCGACGCCGACGCCATGGTGGCGCGGCTGGCGTTCCGGCGTCGCGCCAGCGTGGAGGACGTCGACTTCCGTCTCGGGGCCGACGTACGCCGTGCCGACCTGGCCGCCGGTGAGCTCACCTGGGTGGGCCCCGACGGTCAGGAAGGTGCCGACCCGTTCGACGGCCTGGTGGCCGCGACCGGGCTGCTGCCGCGCCGGCTGACAGCCCCCGGCCCGGCCGCGGGACGGCTCGTGCTCCGCACCGTGGGGGACTGCCTGGCCCTGCGTGCCGAGATCGCCGACCGCCCGCGCCGGGTCGTGGTCGTCGGAGCGGGCTTCGTCGGCTGCGAGACCGCATGTACCCTGGCCGCTCGCGGCCACGACGTGACGGTCGTGGAGCCCACCGGCGCGCCGATGAACCGCGTCCTCGGCGCCGCCCTGGCCGAGGCCGTCCAGCGCCACCACGAGCAGCACGGGCTCCGGTTCGTGATCGGGCCCGGTGTCCGTGGCTATGCCGGCATCGACCGGGTCACCGGCGTCGAGCTGGACGACGACAGCGTCCTGTTCGCCGACCTCGTGATCGAGGCGGTCGGCTCGGTGGCTGCCACCGGCTGGCTCCAGGGCAACGGGCTCGACCTGAGCGACGGCGTCCTCACCGACAACGCGATGGCCGTGGTCGGTGCCGACCGAGCCGTGGCCGTGGGCGATGTCGCCCGCTTCCCCAACCCGCTCTTCGACGACGTCCCGCGACGCGTCGAGCACTGGTCGATGCCGACCGACACCGCCAAGCGCGCGGCCCCGACCCTCGTCGCCCTGCTGCGCGGCGACCGGCCCGACGCCGCGCCGTTCGCGCCGATCCCGTCGTTCTGGAGCGACCAGGGTGCCCTGCGCTTCCAGAGCTTCGGCTCACCCGCTCTCGGGGACGAGGTGCGCCTGGAGGAGGGCGACCTCGACGACCTCACCTCGGGTGTCCTCACCACCCACCACCGCGGCGGCCGTCACGTCGGCACCGTCGCGGTCAACCTGACCCCAGCCCGCCAACGCGGGCTGCGCGACGCCTTCGTCGCACTCACCGAAGCGAGGAGCTGAATGGCCACGACCGCGCTCGACCAGCACAGGGAGAAGAACGCCTCCGGCGAGGTCCTCCAGGGCGTCCTGTCGACGATCAAGGAGCAGGGCGTCGAGTTCGTCTATCTCCAGACGGTCACGATCACCGGCCGCGTGGTCGGCAAGGTGCTGCCAGCCCGTCACCTCGAACGGGTTGCCCGCAAGGGCATCCAGCAGCACCGGACTGCGGCCGCCAACCTCCAGGCCACCCGCGAGGGTGAGCTCATGGGGGGCGGCGTCAACGCCGCTGAATACACCTCGGTGCCCGACCTCGAGACCTTCGCCGTTCTGCCCTGGGACACCTCCATGGCGCGGGTGTTCTGCCGCAACTACGAGCCCGACCACCTGAGCGAGAACGCCGGGGCGCCCTATGCCGGGGACTCACGAGGGCTGCTCCAGCGCGTCCACGCAGGCTTCACCGAGCGCACCGGCCTCGAGCTCCGCTCGGGCACCGAGCCGGAGATGACCTGGCGGGGCCCCGGCCTCGAGGCGTCGTTCCGGCCGGGGTCGAGCCCGGCCTACCACATCGAGCACCTCGAGCGTGGCCGCCCGATCTTCCAGAAGGTGATCGCCTACAGCCAGGCCATGGGCCTGGACATGATCGAGGGCGACTATGAGGACGAGGGGCAGTTCGAGCTCAACTGGATGTTCGACCACGCCGACCTGACCGCCGACCGGCTGGTGACCTATCGCCAGGTCTGCAAACAGGTCGCCCGCGAGCTCGGCGTCGAGGCGTCGTTCATGCCCAAGCCCGCCACCGGGATGATGGGCAACGGCTGCCACCACAACTTCAGCCTGTGGCGCGACGGGGTCAACGTGTTCGCCGAGGCGGGCCGCGCCGACATGCACCTGACCGACGAGGGCAAGCACGCTCTCGGCGGCGTGCTCATGCACGCGCCGGGCTCGATGCTCGTCTATGGCTCGACGGTCAACTCCTACAAGCGCTACTGGGACGCCGGGCAGTTCGCGCCGTCCAAGATCAACTGGGGCCTGGACAACAAGACCTGCACCGTCCGGCTCTCGGCCAACGGGCGCCTCGAGCTCAAGCTCCCCGACGCCGCGGTCAACCCCTACCTCTCCCACGCCCTGCTCATCGCCGCCGTCGAGGACGGGCTGGACAACGCGATCGACCCGGGCGAGCCATGGGTCGGGTCGTCCTATGAGGGGGAGCAGGACAAGCGGTTCGCGCCGCTTCCGCTGACCTTGGGCGAGGCCATCGACGCGTTCGAGGCCGACCCGCTGCTGCGCCACACGCTCGGCGACGAGCTCGCCGACCTCCTCGTCGACTACAAGCGTGACGAGTGGGCCCGCTTCTGCGGCTATGTCACGGACTGGGAGAAGGACATCTACTGGGACGACGCGCCGTGAGCGGGCTGCTGCGCCTGGCGTGTCTCGACTCCGAGGCCCCGCCGCTGTTCTCGCTGTGGACGCCCGAGCACGGCCGACAGGGCTATGAGCCTGCGGTCGGCGCGCTGCTGGCCGAGGAGCTCGGTCTCGCGCTCGAGTGGGTCCGGGTGCCGTGGGTCGACATGGTGCCGGCCGCCCAGCGCGGAGACGCCGACGCCGTCCTCTGCGGTCAGGGGATCACCCCCGCCCGCCAGCAGGTCATGGACTTCACCCGCCCCTACGCCGTCTTCCACGAGGGCGTGCTGATGCGCCGTGGAGACGCCGTGGCCGGGCCGGAGGGCCTCGTGGGCCGTCGGGTCGCGGCGATCGAGAACAGCACCAACATGGCGCTGGCCGAGACCTTCGAGGGCGCCGTGCTCGTGCCGTTCGGCAGCGACTCCGAGGATGTCTATGCCGACATGCTGGCCGCGCTCGCCTCGGGCGAGGTCGACGCGGTCGTCGACGACGACGTCGTGTTCGTCCCGCTCGGGGCGAGCCACCCCGACTATGAGCTCGCCTTCGTCGTCAAGACCGCCAACCGGTGGGGCATCTCGGTCCCCCAGGACCGGCCCGACCTGCTCGCGACGATCGACGCCGCGCTCGCACGCGTGATCGCCGACGGGAGGCTCAGGGCCGCGTGGCAGCATTGGCTGCCCACGCTCGACTACCCCTTCGACGAGGACTGACCTTGGCTGGAGATGCTGGCAGCGCCCCTGCGGTGGTGCTGCGGGAGCAGTGCGTCCCGGACCGCCCGATGCCGTCGGATCCGGTGGCCCACGTCGCGGTGCTCGTGTCGCTCAACTTCCCCGACATGACCGAGCACACCGCCGAGCTGGTCACCCGGTTCACACGGGTCGCGTTGGAGACGCTGGTCGATCTGGGGGCGTCGTTCGAGCTGTTCGACACCAGTGAGCCGCTGCCCGACCCTGCGGCCGTCAAGGCCTGTGACGCGCTGCTGCTGCTCGGCGGCGGCGACATCGACGGCCGCATCTATGGGCTCGGCGACGGCGGCCGGGTGCCCAACCAGTACGGCGTCGACATCCGGGCCGACCGGGACGGGCTGGCCGCGATCGACGCGGCGCTCGGCGGCGGTCTCCCGGTCTTGGGGATCTGCCGGGGCGCCCAGCTGGTCAACGTGGCCTATGGCGGCACGATCATCCCCGACATCGACGACTTCGCCCTCCACCGCGGCGGGCCCGGTGACCCGATGTTCCTCGACGAGGAGATCCTGGTCGAGCCGGGCAGTCGCGTCGCCGAGCTGTTGGGGGCCGAGCGGATCGTGGCGCGGTCGGGACACCACCAGGCCGTCGATGTCGTGGGTGACGGCCTGGTCGTCACGGCGCGGGCCCACGACGGCATCGTCGAGAGCTTCGAGGACCCGACGCGCTGGCTCGTCGGGGTGCAGTGGCACCCCGAGGACGACGACGGTCCGGCCGAGGACCGCCGCCGGCTCTTCGCCGGTTTCGTCGCTGCGTGCGCAGCGGCGCGCAGCCGGGGCTGACCGTCCCGAACAGGACCCGGGGAGCGGTGCCCACGGATATCGTGGCGGGGTGCCCCGGATCCTGGCCCTGCTGACGGCTGCCGTCGTCGCGATGGCAGGGCTGGCCGGGTGCCAGGCCAAGGACGAGATGGTCGTCGCGTTCCTGGTCGCCTCCGATCAGTCACCGCGCTGGACGAGCATGGACGGACCGAGCTTCGCGGCGTACGTGGATGCCAGCTGTCCCGACTGCGTCTATCTGACCGCCAACGCCGGCGGTGACCCCGGCAAGCAGGCCAGCCAGTTCGCCGATGCCCTCGACAAGGGCGCCGACGTGATCGTGCTCAACGCCGTCAACGGTGACGTGGGCGAGCAGCTGGTGGCGGATGCCGGCAAGGCCGACGTGCCCGTGGTCGCCTATGACCGGTTCGTGCCCGGCGCGGACTACTACGTGTCCTATGACGCCGGTGCGATCGGGCGGCAGATGGCCCAGGCCGTGGTCGACCGCGTGCCGGCCAAGGGGTCGGTGCTGCTGATCAACGGCGCCCAGAGCGATGCCAACGGGATCGCGATCAAGCGGGCGGTCCACCGGGTGCTCGGCGACACCCGCATCAAGGTCGTCGCCGAGCTCGACCCGCAGACCTGGTCGGCCGAGGAGGCCGGCGGGTGGCTGCGCAACCAGCTCTCCGATCACCCGGTGACGCGCATCGACGCGGTCATCGCCGCCAACGACCTCCAGGCCGGTGGCGTGGTCGCGTCGCTGACCTCGGCCGCCGTGCGCCGCTCCGTGTGGCCGGTGATCACCGGCCAGGACGCCGACCTCGACGCGATCAGGCGGATCGTGCTGGGTCAGCAGACCCTGACGGTCTTCAAGTCGTTCCCCCGGGAGGCGGAGAAGGCCGCCGAGGTCGCCGTGGCGCTGGTGACTGGTGGAAAGGTCTCGACCGACCGTGAGGAGGACGGTGTGCCCGCCTTCGTCTTCCAGCCGCTCGTGGTCACCATCGACAACCTCACCGACACCATCGTCAAGGACGGGATCTATAGCCTCGAGCAGATCTGCCAGGGACCGACCGTCGCGGCGTGCACCGACCTCGGCCTACGCTGAGGCCCCTGGCCAGGTTGCTTCGGGGCAGGTGGTCAGCCCTCGACGATCCGCATCGCCTCGTCGACGATGGTGTCGAAGAGGGCGTCCCAGTCGGAGATGGTCTCCGGCCCGAACATCTCGAAGAGCTCGGCGTTGATGGCGCCGAGGATCAGCATCCAGGCCGTGATGCCACGCCGGACGGTGCCGGCGGGGAGACCCGACGCCTCGAACATCGGGTCCTGGAGCATGACCGCCATGGCGCGTCGGTCGGCAGGGGTCCCGGGGTCTCGCACCTCGAGCCCGCCGAGCACGCCGACGAGGAGATAGGGGATCCGTGTCCCGGCCGTGGTCGTGCGCTCGGCGGGCGCGTCATAGTCGGGCACGGGCGAGCCATAGATCAGCGCGTACTCGTGGGGGTGCTCCGTGGCCCAGGCCCGCGAGGCGACCGCGATGGCGCGGAACCGTCGCGCCCCGGTGGCCGCGGTCGGCAGCGCATCGAGCTCGGCCTCGACACGGTCGGCCATGGCGTCATAGGCAGTGATGATGAGCCTGGTGAGCAGCTCGTCGCGGCTCTCGACATAGCGATAGACGGCCGACGAGGCCATGCCCAGATCACGGGCGACCGCCCGCAGGGAGAGGGCGGCGGCGCCGTAGCGCCCCAGGTGCTCCCGCCCGATGCGCAGGATCTCGGACTCGATCGCGGCACGGTTGCGGGCGCGGATCCCTTCGACGGTCATGGGAGCAGTGTGCCACGCGACGAGAGCGGCTGTCTCTTCTGAGAGCAATGCTCTTGCTTTTACCTTCCGGGTGTGGTTCAGTTGGAAACGAGAGCGGTGCTCGCGTTTTGCGGGACCGTCAAGCAACCAGTTCGAGGAGATCGTCATGGCACAGCACGTCGTCGTCGGAGCCGGGGGCATCGGGCGGGCCGCCGCTCGGCACTTGGTGGAGCGTGGACACGAGGTGGTCATGGCCACCCGCTCGGGGACCGACCCGGGCCTCCCGGGCGTCCGGGCCGTCGCCGTGGACGCCGCCGACGCGTCGTCGCTGGCGGCCGCCGCCGCGGGCGCGGACTCGATCGTCAACGCGGTGAACCCGTCGCGCTACTACACCTGGGAGAAGGACTGGCCGCCGGTGGCGGCCGCGCTCCTCGCGGCGGCCGAGGCGACCGGCGCAGGACTGGTCACGGTGTCCAACCTCTATCCCTATGGGCCGGTCGATGCGCCGATGACCGAGGCGACGCCGCTGCGGCCCGGCGGAGCCAAGGGGCGGGTGCGCGCCACGATGTGGGAGGACGCGCTGGCCGCCCACGAGGCGGGCCGGGTCCGCGCGACGGAACTGCGCGCCTCCGACTACTTCGGCCCGGGTGCCGGGGCCGGGGTGAGCCTGCTCAACTCGTTCGTGCTGGGCCGTGCGGCGGCCGGCAAGTCGGTCTGGCTGATCAAGGGCGGTGCCGACGTTCCGCACGCCTGGACCTATCTCGACGACATCGGGCTGCTGGCGGCCGTGCTCGCCACCGACGAGCGGTCGTGGGGGAGGGCCTGGCACGTCCCCACGGTCGAGGCCAGGACCGTGCGTGAGGTGGCCGCCGACGCGGCGGCCCTCGGGGGTCACCCGGCCCCGGCGGTGCGGCCGATGCCCGGCATCGTCAAGGCGCTCGCCCGGGTCTCGGCGACGGTGCGCGAGCTCGACGAGACGGCCTACCAGTTCGAGCGGCCGTTCCTGCTCGACTCGTCGCTGACCGAGCAGACCTTCGAGCTCCAGCCCACGCCGTGGGACACGGCGCTCAAGGCCACGCTCGATGCGCTCCACGACTGAGCCCCATCGAGGCTGATCCCCACCCGCCGAGTCGTCACAGGATGTGACGGCTCGGCGAGGTGGTGGTCAGGGGTCAGCGGGCCGTGCCGACGACCTCCGGCTCGGGGACGGTGACCGTGTTGGCGCCGCGGTCGAGACGGCTCGGCCACCAGATCCGACTGCCGAGGTCGAGGTTGAGCGCGGTGACGAGCACGGAGCGGACGATGATCGTGTCGAGCAGGACACCCAGCGCGACGGCGACGCCGATCTCGACGAACGCCACCAGGGGGAGCGTCGAGAGCACCAGGAACGTCGCCGCCAGCACGACCCCGGCGGAGGTGATCACGCCGCCGGTCGCCCGCAGCGCCACCAGCGAGCCCGCGCGAGTGCCGCGCTCGGCGGTCTCCTCGCGGACGCGGGTCATCAAGAAGATGTTGTAGTCGATGCCGAGCGCCACCAGGAAGACGAACACGAACAGTGGAAGAGAGGCGTCGGCGCCCGCGAACCCGAACACATAGTGGAACAGCAGCGCCGACAGGCCCATGGCCGCCCCATAGGAGAGCAACACCGTCGCCACCAGGATCACCGGCGACACCAACGCCCTCAACAACACCATGAGGATGAGCATCACCACGACCAGGACCACCGGGATGATGACCTGGTTGTCGCGGGTCGATGCCTTCTCGATGTCGTCGAAGATGGCCGTGAAGCCCCCGACGAGAGCATCCGCGCCGGGGACGGCATGGACGCTGTCCCGGACGTCGTCGACGATCGCGAACGCCTCCGGCGACGTGGCGTCGCCACGGATCGGCGCGGTGATGAACGCGACGCCGTCCTTGATGATCGGGTCGGCCGGCTGATCGATGCCCGACACCGTCGACATGGCCTCCACCACAGCGCCGGCGCTGTCGGCGTTGGCCACGACGATCACCGGGTTGGAGGCATCGGCCAGTCCGTGCTCGGTCAGCATCTGCTGGCCGATGACGGAGTCGAAGTCCTTGGTGTAGGACTCCTCGGTCGTCAGTCCGGTCGCGTCCAGCTTGAGGACCCCGAGGCAGGCGATCGCCAGCAGGACCGTGGTCACGACCCAGACGCGACGCGGGCCCTTCGCGATCCCTGCGCCGACCCGCGCCCACAGGCCCGTCGTGGTCGGCTCGTGGGAACCGTAGGTCGGGCGCACGGGCCAGAAGATCCACCGCCCGGTGATCACGAGCAGGGCGGGGAGCAGGGTCAACATCACCAGGAGCGCCACCCCGATGCCGATGGCGGAGACGGGGCCGAGGCCGGCCGTCGAGTTCATCTCGGCCAGGAGAAGGCACAACATGCCAAGGATCACCGTCGACGCCGAGGCGATGATCGCCGGAGCGGCTCGGTGGAGCGCGAACGCCATCGCCTCGTGGCGGTTGTCGTGACGGCGCAGCTCCTCGCGGTAGCGGGCGACCAGCAGCAGCGCATAGTCGGTGCCGGCGCCGAAGACCAGCACCGTGAGGATGCCTTGGCTCTGGCCGTTGACGGTCAGATCGAAGTTCTTGGCCAGGAAGTAGATGACGCCCTGGGCGATGAAGAGCGCCGTGCCGGCCGAGACGACGGGCAGCAGCCACAGGATCGGGCTGCGGTAGGTGAACAGCAGCACCACGATGACCACACCCACCGTGGCGAGGAGCAGGGTTCCGTCGATCCCGCCGAACACCTCCGCCTGGTCGGCGGCCTGGCCGCCCTGGCCGGTGACATAGACCTTGAGGCCGTCCTGCGCGGGCGCGATCTCCTTGATCTGGTCGACGATGTCTGGCATGTCCTGCCAGCCGTTCTTGCCCAGGTCGAAGGTGACGATGGTCTGGGCGGCCTGACCGTCCGGTGAGGGGATCGGGCCGACCAC
>JAGQUE010000720.1 GCA_020438665.1 Nocardioidaceae bacterium
CGTCAACGGTCCGATGGACCGGCCGCGGGGACCGCGCACCGCCAGCTTCCGTGACCCCGCCGGCCACCTGTGGGAGATCGCTGCGAACGGGCCCTAAGACTCGAGCCACCGATCCCTCGCCTGCTCCGCGACCCCATCCGGGCGCGCCAGCGGCGTTCTCGCGCCTCGACGGGCCTCCGGTCCGCCTTCGGCACTCCGCCTGGCCGGCACACCCGTCAGGTGTCGCTCGCGACGGCGACGATCGGTGGATCGAGGCTAAGCCTCGAGCTCCCCTCGCGCACGGACGGCGTCGTCGTGCCAGCCAGTCAGCAGGGCGGCTGCGCGGTCGAGCCGGGCGCGGCGTACGTCGACCTCGTCCCGGAGCGACGACAACCGCTCGACGGCCGCGTCCAGACGCTCTCGCACGGACGTGCCCGGCTGCTTGAGAGCGACCACGGAGGCGATCTCCCGGATGCCGAGGCCCGCCTCCCGGAGAGCCACAACGACCTCGAGGGCCCGCTGCTGGGCGGGGTCGAAGACCCGTCGCCCGGACGCGTCGCGACCAGGCGAGAGCAGGCCCTGGCTCTCGTAGTAGCGGATCGCCTCCACGCTCACGCCGTGGCGTGCCGCGAGTTCGCCGATCAGCACGGAGGAGTCGCTGCTCACGCCCATGTGCTGAGCATAAGCAGGCCGAGCAGGATGCCGGCCCTCAGGAGATGGTGGCTCCATCGCGGGCCCTCGGGACGGGTGAGACCCACCCACAGCGGGGTTGTCACGGCGAGGGCGCTGCCCGCCAGCAGGGGGCCGAGGCGGTTCGACACCGCACCCACCACCACAAGGACGCCAGCGGCGCCGAACCCGAGGGTGACGCCAGGGCGTGCGAGCGAGGCGCGCGCGGCCACCAGCTGGAGCGCCGCTACGACGATCCAGCCCGCTGTCACCACGACGTTCAGCAGCGTCATGGTCGCGAGGCTAGGACCTCAAGCGCGCTTCAGGACAAGGGTTCGCCATCCCGACGGGGACGCAGAGAGTTCACTCCCAGATGAGAAGCTCGCCGAGCAGCAGTAGGACCGCGATCGTGGGCAGGGTGGCCAGGGGGAGCCAGAGCCAGGTCCACGCCTCGTGCTTGATGCGGACGCCGACGGCCAAGAGCCAGGCGAGCGCGGCGGACGACAGCGTCACGTAGAGGCCGGCCGCCCCGAGCGCGCCCACCCAGGTGTCCTCGACGGCGCTTGCGCCGCCGGACATCCAGGCGACGCCCAGCAGGACCCCGGCGGCGACCAGCACTCCGATCGCGAGCTCGGCCAGGCCGACCGACCACCATGCCATCCGGGTGTGCGTCTCGGCATGATCGTCGGGAAGCGCGGGCAGATGCGGCATTCCGTGAACAGCCATCATCATCACCTTCGATCTCAGCTGTCCCTCACTTCCATGGTGGCACCGGGAGGCATGCTCGGCGTGGCCCGGCGACGTGACGGCGGTCATAGTGACCCGCCCCGCGCCGGGAGTGTCGCTGCCGGTCGGGCGGGGGGTAGGGTGCGAGCCACACATCCATACACGC
>JAGQUE010000721.1 GCA_020438665.1 Nocardioidaceae bacterium
CAGGTCGGGGTCGAGCTCGATGTGCTCGGGGCGGGTGCGCGGATGCCAGGTGCGGAACACATAGCCGGCGTCCCCGACGGCGTACGCCGCATAGCGTGACCGCATCAGCCGCTCGGCCGTCGGTGCGGCGGCTCCCTGGTGGAACCGGCCGCAGCACGCGGCATAGTCGTCGCCCGTCCCGCAGGGGCAGCGTCGGCTCGCCACGGTCCGAAGGCTACGCGGGTCGCCGCAGGTCGAGCCTCGGGGGCAGCGGCACGAACCCTGCCGACGCATAGGTCGCCACCGCGGCGACATTGGCGCCGGGGGTGACCACCTGGGCGCTCGAGGCCCCGACATCGCGCAAGGCAGCCGCGCATGCCAGCGTGATCGCCCGGCCGTGCCCCCGGCCGCGGTGGTCGCGATGGACCCCCAGCGGCTCGATCAGCCCTGGTCGCCCCTTCCCCGCCGACCACACGGTCACGGCCGCGACCGCACTCCCCTGCTCGTCATAGCCGACCAGGCAGCGCGCGTCGGCGTATGCCGGCCCTTCGGCCATCGCGCGCCAGCGATCGTCGGTGAACGTCGACTGCTCGAACGCGGCCCGTTGTGTGGCGGTCCGCGCCGACGCGAGCTCGGGGGTGACGACCTCGACGCGCAGCCCGGCCTCGTCGACGGGACCGGACAGGTCGCGGACCAGCGGCGTCCACGGCTCGTCGACCACCCAGCCGCGGTCGGCCAGGGCGTCCCGCACCGGCGACCCCGGCGGCAGCTCGACGCCCACCGAGCCCGCCGGCAGGACACCGGCGGCGACATCGTCCAGGTCGGCGGCGAGCCGGCCAACCACCTCGGCGTCGGACCGGTCGCCCGGGGCCAGCGCCACCCGCAGCACCGTCGGCTCGTCCAGCAGCCCAACCGCCACGAGCCGCCCGTCGCGACGCCAGGCACGCACCGCGGCCGCGGTCACGTCGGCGCCGAACCGCCAGAACCAGCCGAGGTCGCCGGGGTGCAGCTGCACCGGGTCGCCCTCGACCTGCCAGTCGCACAGGGCCTGGACGACCTCGTCCAGGCCCGCGACCTCCGGCGTCACCCGCTCGATCACCATGCCTCGACCACCATGCCCCCAATCCCACACCAGACGTGGGCCGGCACACGACCGACTTTCCGGAGACCGGCGATCCTCAGGCGGCGAGCTTGAACCGGCTGATGTGCTCCCGCAGGCTCGCCGCCATCTGGGCCAGCTCGTCGATCGCGACCGTGGCCTGGGACAGCGACATCGTCGTGGTGTCCGCCGCCTGGGAGACGCCGCTGATGTTGGCCGCGATCGTGCCGGAGCCCGTGGAGGCCTCGGCCACGTTACGGCTCATCTCATTGGTCGTGGCCGTCTGCTGCTCGACCGCCGACGCGATGGTGGTCTGGTGGTGGTTGATGTCGGCGATGATCGTGGCGATCTGGCTGACCGCGTCGACGGCCCGCTCGGCGTCGCCCTGGATCGCCCTGACGCGCTCGGCGATGTGCTCGGTGGACTGGGCGGTCTCCTGGGCGAGCTCCTTGACCTCGTT
>JAGQUE010000119.1 GCA_020438665.1 Nocardioidaceae bacterium
AACCGCCCCGGCGAGTCCGGAGACTCCAGTCCTTGGGAAGGATGGAGTCATGTCAGGGAACAGATCAACGAGGTATCCGGCCGAGTTGCGTGAGCGGGCGATCCGCATGGTCACCGAGATCCGGAGCGACCATGAGTCCGAGTGGGCGGCGATGACCCAGGTCGCGATGCTGCTGGGGATCGGGACACCCGAGACGGTCCGCAAGTGGTGCCGGCAGTCGGAGATCGACGCGGGCAAGCGGCCCGGTGTCACGACGGATGAGTCGGCCGAGTTGAAACGACTACGGCGGGAGAACGCCGAGCTGCGGCGGGCCAACGGGATCTTGCGGAGTGCTTCGGCTTTCTTCGCGGCCGAGCTCGACCGGCCACAGCGTTGATCGTGGAATACATAGGCTCGGTCGTGGGTCGCCGCGACGAGGACGGCCTGCGATGGGGTGTCGAGTCGATCTGCGCCCAGCTCACCGAGCTGGGATGCAAGATCGCCCCAGCGACCTACTACGAGCACCGCGGCCGCAGGCCATCCGCCCGTGAGCAGCGCGACGCGGAGTTGCGTCCGCTGATCGCCGCAGTGCACGCCTCGAACTACGGCGTCTACGGAGCCAGGAAGGTCTGGCTGACGCTGAACCGGGAACGCCCAGCGGGTGCACCGCCGATCGCGCGCTGCACCGTCGAGCGGCTGATGGGCGAGCTCGGGCTGGCCGGCGCGGTCCGCGGGAAGGTCAAACGCACCACAATCAGCGATCCCAAGGCCCCGAAGCCGCTGGACCTGGTGGACCGGAACTTCTCCCCGCTGGCACCGGACCGGCTCTGGGTCGCGGACTTCACCTACGTCTCGACCTGGTCGGGCTGGTGCTACACCGCCTTCGTCATCGACGCCTACGCCCGCAGGATCCTGGGGTGGTCGGTCGCGACCACGATGACCAGCCAGCTCGTCCTCGACGCTGTCGAGCAGGCGATCTGGACCCGGTACCGCGAGGGCAAGGACCTGGCCGGTCTCGTGGCGCATCACGATCACGGCAGCCAGTACCTGTCGGTGGCCTACTCCGAGCACCTGGCCATGGCGGGGATCAAGCCGTCAACCGGCGCGGTCGGGTCGTCGTATGACAACGCGCTGGCCGAGTCGGTGATCGGGCTCTACAAGACCGAGTTGATCAAGGCCCGTCGGCCCTGGAAGGGCTTCGACGACCTGGAGATCGCTACCGCCGAGTGGGTGGACTGGTTCAACCACCGGCGCCCGTTCGAGTACTGCGACGACCTCACCCCCGCTGAAGCAGAGCAGGCTCACTACGCTCACCACCAGACCCCAGCAACCGCTGGAGTCTCAAACTAGAAAGTCTCCGGACACGCCGGGGCGGTTCAGAGAGCCACACCGATCACACTGGTGGGCAGCCGCGAAGAGAGCCTCCCGCCGGACACCTAGACCGAGTCTGGCCAGACACCGATCCTGCATGGAAGTCTCAAGTAGCCGCCTGTCGGGGTGCCTCATCGCCGACTGGGCCCTTTGACACGGGACGGCCCATGACGTGATTCGTTGGCTCTCCTCCACGTTCTCCTGGCGTCAGACGGCTTCCAGAGGGAGATACTCGGATCGTGGGTCTGCCAACGACCGTCGACGGCGTCGTATCCCGCCTGCGGGGGATCGACGGCGACCTCCCAACCGCCGACGGCGTCGCGGTCTTCAACAGGATGTACCTGACGGTCACCGAGCGCATCGCTCAGGCCCTCGCCGCGCGCGCGGCAACGGAAGCCCTGTTCCGAGATCCCCAGGTCATGGCCGACCTGGACGTCCGCTTCGCGAACCTCTGGCTCACGGCGTACGACGCCGACGCGTCTTGGCACGCCGTTCCGCCCCCTTGGCAACCGCTGTTCGAGGCGCGAGCGGGAGGACGAATGCCCGTGCAGTACGCCATTGCCGGCATGAACAGCCATATCGAGCACGACCTGCCAATCGCCGTGGTCGAGACCTGCTCCGCGCACGGCCTAGTTCCCGATGATCTCCATCACGACTACGAGTCGGTCAATGATCTCTTGGCACAGGTCGAGGCTCCGATCCGGAGGTCCTTCTTGGATGCCGTGGAACGCGAGGTGGACGACCGGCTCGGCTCGATCGTGCATCTGGTCAGCACCTGGAACATCGACAAGGCGCGGGAGCTCTCGTGGGTGACCGTGGAGACCTTGTGGGAACTGCGCGTGACGAGCCTGCTGCGCGAGCGCTTCCTCGCCGGTCTGAGTGCCACCGTCGGCATGACCTCGAGGGCCCTTCTCAGCCCGATCCCCTGATCCAGGGACGGCCCCCCACCCCCTCGAGCTCAAGGGGGCCGCCTGTTGGCATCGGCTCATACCACCGGTCGCATGCCCTGGGCACCTCTCCAGTGGTCGGCCGCTGGACGTTCGCGCTGTGCGGTGGCCGGGCCTAACCTCGGGAGATGGTGACCTGGCATCTCACGATCGACTCGAACGACCCGGCACGGATGGCGCGGTTCTGGGCCCCCCTGTTGGGCTATGTGCCCGAGCCGCCGCCCGACGGCTTCGCCTCCTGGTTGGCCTACTACCAACACGTCGTGCCCGAGGAGAACCTCGACGGCGACCCCGACGACTACACCGACCGGATTTTCGACCCAGCTGGTGAAGGGCCGAAGATCTGGTTCCAGCCGGTGCCAGAGAAGAAGACGGTCAAGACCCGCTTCCACTTCGACATCTACGTCGCCGACCGCTCAGCCCCGATCGAGGAGATCATCGCGACAGTCGATGCCAAGGTCGCCGAACTGGTCGCCCTCGGCGCCACCGTCGATCATCCGAACCGGATCGACACCGACACTCTTCAGCGGTACGGCGTCGTGATGCACGATCCAGAAGGAAACGAGTTCTGCGTGGCCTGAGCCGCCCAGCGATCCTGCGACACACCGCCGCCAGATGGGCGACCGGCTCATGCAGTGACAGTCTCCGCTGGCCGAGGCCAAGGCTTGTAAGATCTCGCCGCTTGGTTCCAGAATGCGTTCATGCCCAGCGAGGTCGGCAAGGACGCATCCCGACTGCGGGCTTGGCCGCCGCTGGCGGTAGCAACTGGCTGTCTTGCGGCCTACGTGCTGTTCCTGGCGCTGCCCTTCTACCTCGACGGGGGCAAACAGTATTCGGCGGAGTTTCCCGACACGGCGCTCGGCCACCTCACAAGCCTCGGAGGAGCCCTCACCCTGCTCCTCGGGCCAGTCGTGGCAGTTGGGGCTCTGCTGTGGTCCTTCCGCGCCTTCATGAGCGCAGCTACCACGCTGATGCGGCTCCATCTCCTGCTGGCCGGACTTATCGCAGTGGTGCCGCTCCCGTGGCTGGCGTCGCCGGTCGGCTCAGACGCGGTCCAGTGGTGGCTTGACTAGCTTTGGCGCCAAACCCATGCGCTGGACATCGGCCCCTTTCAAGTAGCCGCGAGAGCGGCCACGTCACACCGCCGCCTGTCGCTCACGCCGTTCGAGCCTTTTGGCCTGGTGGCAGAGGCGACGTGGCCCTCACGATCCCACCTAGTAGGTCTTCATTGGGAACGG
>JAGQUE010000120.1 GCA_020438665.1 Nocardioidaceae bacterium
CGTGCAGGAACATGTTGATGCGGGCGAGGTTGTACGTGGTCAGGTTGATCTCCTGGCCGAAGAACCCCTGCCGCACGCCGCCGGGCAGCACCTTGGCGAACTTGAGCAGCAAGGAGCCAGAGCCGCAGGCGGGGTCGTAGACCTTGTTGACCTCCGTCTTGCCGACGACGGTGATCCGGGCGAGGAGCTCGGAGACCTCCTGGGGCGTGTAGTACTCACCGCCGGACTTGCCGGCGCTGGAGGCGTACATGCCCATCAGGTATTCGTAGGCGTCGCCGAAGGCGTCGATGGTGTTCTCGGTGAAGCCGCCGTTGCCGAAGCTCAGGTCTCCGATGGCGTCGAGCAGCTTGACGAGCTTCTCGTTGCGCTTGGCCACGGTCGGCCCGAGCTTGGAGTTGTTGACGTCGAGGTCGTCGAAGAGCCCTTTGATGTCGTCCTCGGACTCGGCGCCGATCGCGGAGGCCTCGATGTTCCTGAACGCGCGAGACAGCGTCTCGTTCAGGTTCGGGTCGTGGCGCGCCTTGGCCCGGACGTTGGCGAACAGGTCCTGAGGAAGGATGTAGAAGCCTTTCTCCTTCACCGTCTCCTCGCGGCCGAACTCCGCCTCCGCGTTCGCCAGGTGGCGGTAGTCGAAGTCCGGGTTGCCGGCCTGGCGCTCCGCCTCGTTGAGGTAGGCGGTCAGGTTCTCGGAGATGAACCGGTAGAAGAGCATGCCGAGCACGTAGCTCTTGAAGTCCCAGCCGTCGACGCTGCCCCGCAGGTCGTTGGCGATGCGCCAGATGGTCTTGTGCAGCTCGGCCCGCTCGGCTTCCTTGATCCTCAAACTCACGGGGCCAGTGTTTCAGGTGAGGCCGTCAGAAGCAGGAGGAACGGGCCGCGGGCGGCGAGCGGCTGTGCGTCGAGCTGACTTGGGGCTTCAGAGCCGGTCCAGGCTCGCCGCGCCCATGGGCATCTGCGGGGACGACGAACGCGACGGGGACGCCGACGCTGCCCTGAGAGAGGCGGCCGCGCGCGCCCGGTCGAGGCGCTGACTGTCGGTCGAGGCCTCCCGACCGAGTGGCCGCGGGCCGGTGATGGCATACCGGTCGCGGTACGCGGCGATGGTGGCGACGGCCCGGGTCCACTGCGCCCGGTCGGTCGCTGCCGGTTCCCCGAGTCGCTGGATCCAGGATTCTCGGTTCTGGATCGCCGTCTCGGCCAGATTGCGGGCACGCTGCTCGATCAGGTCCCGCCGTTCGTCGAGGGCGCGCCGCATGTCCGGAGTCATCGGGCCGAACGCCTCCGGGATCAAGCCGACGATCAGCCGAGATCGCCGGCGCCGGCCGCTCGCCCGTCGGCTCGTCACGAGCTGGACCCGGTGGCGCAGGACGGCGGCGACGTCCTCGGCGTCGAGGAGGCCGTGGCGGCTCGCTGCCGCGGGCAGGAGGCGGTCGACGTCGTGGCCGTTGGCCTCGGCGCGGCGTAGTTCTGTAGCGAGTGGACCGAAGGCGTCGGAGGCGAGGACGTCGTCGACCTGGTCGGCGGTCAGCGCGCACGAGCGGAGCAGGGTGGCCCAGCGGTCGCGCTGTGCGGCGGTGGCGATGGTTTCGTACTCGGCGACGAGCTGCGCGATGGAGCCCCAGGTCTCCTGCTCCTCCGTGAGCGTCTGGTGTGCCGAAAGCTCGGCTCCCCGGTTGGCGAGGACCCGGACAAGAACGGATCGCGCGGTGATCTCGTCTCCGTCGGCTGCACCGTGGTTCTCGTCTTCCGGCGCGGTGACGACGTAGGCGTGGTTGTGGTCGCGGCCGCGGGTCATCGCGACGTACAGGTTCTCCCGCGTTGTGGTGTCGGAGACGACGACGTGCGCGGTATCGACGGTGACGCCCTGTGCGCGGTGCGCGGTGATGGCATAGCCGAGGTCGACGTGGTTGGCGGCGTACGCGGCGGGTAGGACGATGGCGCCGCTGTGCTTGCGGCCGAGGCGGCGTACGACGAGCGAGCCGTCCGTCCGGACGTCGGTGACGCGCCAGCGGTCGCCGTTGCGCACCCAGCCCGAGCGAAGCGCCCGGAGGCGACGGTCGTTCTTGCGGGTGATGATCCAGTCGCCAACCGAGGCTCCGGTGCCGTCGATCAGGCGCGCCTCGGCGCCCCCTCGCGTCTCCCCACTGAGGAGCCGCTCGGCTCGGGCCTTGCCGTTGAGATCGCGAACGACATGGGCGGTGTCCGCGATCAGGACGCTGGCGCGTCCCGCTGCGATGTCGTCCCGCCAGGCTCGGTAGGCAGCGTCCGCCATGTCGTCGGCGTCTCCGTCGCTGACTCGCTGATGCGCGAAGTAGGCATCGACCGCTTCTGGGCGACCGTGGCGCAGGTCGAGGGATGCGCTCTTCTCCCACGCATGCGTGAAGCGGTGGATGTCGACAAGCTCGGGAGCATCGTGGCGGGCCTCGGCGAGCATGCCGAACGCTCCCCCGGCCTCGACTGACTGGAGCTGGGCCCAGTCTCCGACCAGGAGGACCTTGGCTCCTGCGGCCTGGGCATGGGTGGTGATGCGGTCGAGGGTCATGGTGCCGGCGAGGGCGGCCTCGTCGAGGATCACGAGCTGGTTCTTCCTCAGCGTGGTCCGGCCCTGGTCGTGCTCGTAGCACCACTTCGCGGTGTTCTCGCACGCGGTGCCGAGGTCGTCGGCGAGCACGGCGGCCGCGGCCGCGCTCGGCGCCAGGCCGACGACGCTGCCCTTCCCGTGCTGGCGGGTCCAAGCGTCCTGGAGAGCACGCATCGCGGTGGTCTTGCCGGCACCGGCCGGGCCGATCAGCAGGTCGACCACGCGGCCCGATACCGCGATCCTCGCGATCGCCTCCGTCTGCTCGGGACTCAGCCGATTGCCCCTGACCGGCCGGGCTGCGACGTCGTCGACAATCTCGATGCCGATGGTGGGTGCCGACGTCGTGGCGGAGCGCTCGAGCAGCCGGTCCTCGGCGGCGAGCAGGTGCTCTGCGGAGAAGACTGTCGAGTGCTTGGGCCGGAAGGCGCTCGTGCCGTCATCGCGAAGGAACGGTTGCGGCGTCACGGCCAACTCGGGTGGGGTGAGTCGCAGGGAGCAGCGCTCGGCGGCGTCGACGACCAGGCCGGTGATCGCCTCGCGGTCGGCGGTGCTGGCGAACCTCCATCCGAGGGTCTGGCGTGCCGCCTCGGCGTACAGGTTGGCACGGCGCCAAGTCGAGCGCTTCTCGCCGACCGTCGCGACGACACGACGGCCGACGTCCTCGACGAAGTCGAGCGGCACGTCATCTGCGCGCAGGAGCCGCGCAGGTGGGTTCGACGTGGTTTCCCTCACCCAGGTCACCGGATCGGCTCCGATGTGGTCGGCGGTCCGGCGACGCCATAGGTCTGTGAGATCCGCGAGTGAGTGGATGTGCTTGGCGGGGCGGGTCGACAGGTTGGCTTGCTGGCGAAGCTTCACGATCGTGGCCCGGCGCGGGCGACGGCCATGTCGCTCGACGTACTCGTCGATGAGGCGGTCGGTGGCGGCGTCGATGTCGCGCGAACGGCTGGAGAACGTCCCGACCAGCGACTGCGGGACCCCGACGATCTCCCAGGCTGGGTTGCGGTCTCGGCCGCGTGGGCGCCGCTCCCAGTCGACTCCGAGCATGCGGGTCAGGTGGTCGCTTAACGCCGCCTCGTGCAGCTCGGAGAGTGCGACGACCCACGCATGCAGCGGGGCGCCGTCGACGGCGCGCCACTTGCCGTCGCGGACAGTCTTGACCTTGTTGGAGATGACGACGTGCGTGTGCAGGTGCGGGTCGTTGGCGCGTGAGTCGTAGTGGTCGAACGCTGCGGCGACCACACCGGTGACCTCGACCTGCGCGACGGCGCCCTTCGGTCCCTTGGCGCCGACGCGGGTGGCGACGATCTCGCGTTCAAGGAAGTCGAGGGCGTCGGCGACCGCTGCGTGGTGCGCTTCGGCGATCAGCGCCTGGGTGCCGCCATCGGCCACTCCCCAGAGCACGCTGGCCGACTTCGGGATCGAGAAGGTGAGGTCGTACCCGGCGACGGCGTGGCGACGCTTGCCTGCCGGCGGCTGGTCGTAGGTGCGGTATCGCCGACCGAGCGGCTCGCCGGTTGTGGGGTGGGCGCCCTGCCCGATGAGCAGCCTGAGCTGCTCCTCGGTCACCTCGTCGCCGGCACGAATGGCGCTCTCCAGGCTGGCGACGCCAGAGCCCATCCACCGCCCGGGTGGCGTGCCAGCCTCGGTGTAGTACCGCGTCAGCGGCGTCGACAACGACCGGTCGCCGTCGCCTGCGGCCACGGTACGGAGCAGGTACTCGTAGCCCTTGCCGGCGCTCATCTTGTTGATCGTGACGGTCACGGCGACCACCTCCTTGTAGGAGGTAGGTGTGCGCGCCGCCCCCGCCCGCCCGGGCCTTCAGACCTCGATTGCAAGAGGCGTGAAGGGAATGTGGGGCGGGTGAGGAGAGAGCGGGAGCAGGTGGTGAAGGAGGAGGCAGACGGAGAAGAGGATGAAGACGAGGGAGAGCAGGAAGGTCAGTGGAGGACGGGTCGTGCACGGGGGAAGGAAGAATGGCGCGGGTGAGCACCCTGGCTGACGCCGTCCTGCCGCTGATCCGCACGCGGTCGGACCTCTACCGATACAGCGCCGCCAACGCGCACGGCCGGGACATGCACGAGGCGGTCGACATCCTCGAGGCAGCGATCCCCACGACTGAGCCTGCCGAGATCTACTCGGTCACTCACAAGGCGCTCTCGTCGTCGCTGAAGGTGATCGCCCGAGCGGACGATTCAAGCGGGATCATCGGCGACGCCTGCCGGCGCCTGCTGGAGCTCCACCCTCGCGCGGCGGCCGCGGCCAGGACGCCGGTCGGGAAGCTGATCGACTGGATGATGAGGTTCCAGTTCGATGACGACGGAGTCGACTACTTCGAGCTCGATCCGGTCGCCTACGCGCCGGCACTCGGCGAGGTCGGCATGGCGGCGTACCGGAAGCGGTTGGCGGAGGTCGAGGCGAAGCTCGGGCCCCGTCCATCGCAGGACGAGCGATGGACGTCGGGGCACTCACATGAATGGTTCACCCTGGACTGGAACGCCCAGCGGCTATCCGTCCTCGATCACGACATCGACGCGATCATCCGGACCCATGCCAAGGACCGGAAGGTCGCGGCTTGGCTGGAGGACACCGCCGAGGCATTCGAGGAGATCGGCGAGATCGACCTGGCCATCGACTGGGCGAAGCAGGCCACGGACTTCGACCGTGGGCACCAGTCGCTCAAGGCGGCGGATTACTGGTGCGGACTTCTGGAGGCACATCGACCAGCCGAAGCTCTCGACGCGCGCCTCGCGGTGTTCCGCAAGTGGCCCTCGTCGACGACGGCGGCCCGGTTGCACGTAGCCGCCGGCAAGGGGTGGCCCGCCTACCGCGACGAGGTTGTGGCGATCCTCGCGGCGAGTCCCCGTGATGCGGTCCTGTTCGCGCTCCTCACCCTGAAGGAGCCGGAGTTCGCCTGGAACCTTGCCCACTCGCTCGCCCTGGACAGCGACACCACCTGGAGCGAGCTCGTGAAGGCGTACGAGAAGGTCGACCCGATCGCCACCCTGCCGATCCACCAGCGTCTGGTCGAGAACGAGCTGGTCGAGGCCGGCGCGCAGCACTACCGACTGGCTGCGCGGAGGCTGGCGAAGATGCGGAAGCTCAGCGCTGGGTCCGAGAAGTCAGCCGAGGTCAACGACCTCATCGCGGATCTGCGCGAGATCCATCGGCGTCGTCCGCGCTTGCAGCAGGAGTTCGACCGCGCAGGACTGCCCTAGCCGCCCCGTTAGTGGTGGTCCGTGTGACGCCACACCTTGGCTGCTGAGATGAGCAGGATGAGCGCGAGGACGGCGATGAGGGCGGGGCTTGCGACGTACCGAAGTAGCGCTCCGCCGGCCACGGCACCCGCAATCGAGCCGCCACCCATCAGGAGGACGAAGCGAATGTTCTGTCCGATCACGGCGAAGGTGCTGTCACGGCTGTAGCGGGCGAACGCGACGACCATCGTCGGCAGCGACACCATCAGTGAAAGGCTGCCGGCCAGGCGGATGTCGACGGCGAACAACAACACGATGGTCGGGATCAGCAGCTCGCCACCGGCTACACCCATGAACGCGGCCACCATCCCGATCAACACGCCGGCAATGACCCCGGCGACTGCGCGCGGTAGCGGCGGAAGGTCCACGCCGCCCAGATCGGCGTAGTGGGTGCTCGCCAGCACGAGGGCGATCAGCACCAACAGCACGGCCAAGACGCGATACAGGGTGCGCGAGTGCATCCGGGTGGCCCACCCCGCCGCGACCCACGCACCGAGCAACGATCCGGCGAGCAGGTTGACCACGACCGACCAGTGGGAGGCGACCTGCTCCCAGGGGACCGCGAACGCCCGCGCCGGCAGCGCAGCGATGACCACGACCAGGCTCATGGCCTTGTTCAAGATCACCGCCTCAAGCGCAACGAAGCCGAACAGGGCGATCAGGAGCGGCAGCCGGAACTCGGCACCACCCAGGCCGATCAGTCCACCCAGGAGCCCGATCGCGGCGCCCGCGCCGAAGGCCCACACCGGCGAACCACGCCGCAGGTGCGCGGACGTGATCGAGCCAGCTGCGGCGGTCACGGGCGCTCCCCTCATGCTCGGAGTCAGAACAGGCCGAGTCGGTCGATCAGGCCGGCCGCGGCGGTGATGATGGCCTGCGCGTTCTCGACTGCCTCGTTCGCCTCGTCGGTGGTGGCGTCGTCGTCCGGCCGCTCGGGGTACTCCAACTCGTTGCGTCGCCGACGCAACGCACCGAACTGGCGAAACCCTGGTCCGAACTGCGCTCGCGCTGCTTGCTCGACCGCGTAATGACCGCCCTTCGTCGTCGGCCTGAGCCCCTGATGGGCCAGCAACGCTGTCAGCGCCTGGCGTGCGGCGTCGTAGGCCAACACGAACGCAGAGTCTGGATCGGTCTCGACGGCTGACCGGGCCGTGGTCAGCGTGACCGCCGCTTTGTCCAGGAGACGCTCGCCGTTCGCGGCGGAGCCGGTCAGCTTCTGGAGTTCTCGTGCAGCGAGCAGCGCCTCAACTTCGGACTCGCCACGTTCCCAGCGGGCCATCAGTGGGCCACCGACTCACGCGCGTCGAGCACCGTGACGTGCGGAGACTCCTTGATCTGGGCCACCAGAGCATCTTGCGCGTCCGCCCACTGCTCCGCCGTACGGACGACTGGGTTGACCTCGACGCCGAGACGGGCGTTAGCCCGGTCGGCCGCGTCATAGACATCGGCCCGGTCGACCTTGCCGACGACCAGGACGTCGATGTCGTTCGGCGGCCCACCGGCCTGGCCCTCGTAGCGGGCCGCCCAGGAACCGAAGATGACTACCTGCTCGGCGCCCTGGATCGCGAACTCCTCGGCGATGACAGCCCGCGGACCGAACGTGATCTCCAGGAGCTGGGTCAGCGACTTGGCTGCCGGGTGGTCCACGTTGGCACGGATCAGCCGGTTGCGGCCCTGGGTTCGGCTGGCGACCAGCCCCGCCTCGTCGAGGCGGTTCACCTCGCGGTGCAGCGTGGAGAGCGGCACGCGCAGGCGCGCGGCCATCTCAGTCACGCCGTACTCCTGGTCGGGGTGCAGCAGCAACCACATCAACAGCTCCGCCTGATGCTGCGACCGGAACACCGGCATCAGAGCCGGACCATCGCTACGCATAACTGGAAGATATCTCCCACTTATAGGTAGCGTCAAGTGTGGACTCACGCAGGCTCGATCCCCTTCCTCTCCCTGGCGAAGGCCTGGTCGAGGAGCTCAGCGGTCAGCGGGTTCACCTGCTCGTTCCGGCGGATGTAGTGCTCGATCGTCACCTTGGGGTCGGTGTGCCCGAGCAGTTCAGAGGCGAGGTTGAGGCTGGCCTGCTCGTTGATCACCGTTGCTACGGTGCGACGGAACATGTGCGGGCTGACGCCCTCGATGCCGGCGTCGCCGAGGACCTTGCGGAGCTGCCGCCGCACGTTGGCGGTGGTGAGCGGCGTCGCTTCCCGGCTCCGGAACACGAGCGCGTCCAGCGAGTGATCGGTCATGATCGCCAGCCGGCGGCGGAGTGCCTCAGCCGTGAAGGACGGCAGCGCGATCACCCGGTTGGACCGGTCGGTCTTCGGATGTTCCTGCCGGTAGGTCCCGACACCACGCTCGGAGATCACCGTGCCGCAGATCCGCAGCGTCGCGGGCGTCGTCGTCAGGTCCAGGTCGCGACGACGGATCGCCAGCACCTCGCCGATCCGGGCCGAGGTGCCGAGCATGACCTCGACGATCTGGCCGAGCTGCCCGTCCGGGTTCGGGCCGGACGTGCCCCGCGACAACTCCCACGCTCTGATCACGGCGCGGATCGCATTGACCTCGGTCGCCGTCAGTGCAGTCGGGGTGCGCTTCGGCTTGTGCAGGCGTGCGACGCCGTCGATCGGGTTGCGGTGGATCACCTCGTGCCGCACCGCGAGGCCGAACGCGAGGCGGAGCACGGTCTTGGCCCGCTTGGAGCGGGCGTAAGACTGCTTGCCGAGCTGCTTGAGCAGAGCGTCGCAGCGGGCCACCCCGATCTCGCGCAGGGCGTATCCACGAAACGCCGGGAGCACGAGCCGGTTCATGTCGCGCTCGTAGTTGAACCGG
>JAGQUE010000722.1:0-2458 GCA_020438665.1 Nocardioidaceae bacterium
CCGGCTGCTGCCGGCGCTGTTCCTCGTCACCACCGCCATCGCGGTGTGGGCGGCGTTCGCCGCCAAGGCCGACCGGCTCGCGACGATCCGCGCCGACGGCGTGGCGACGCTGCTCTATGTCGCCAACTGGCGCTTCATCCTCGTCAAGGCGTCCTACTTCGACCAGTTCGGCGACCCGTCGCCGTTCCGGCACACCTGGTCGCTGGCGATCGAGGAGCAGTACTACCTGGTCTTCCCGCTCCTCCTCGTCGCGCTGCTGACGTGGTCGCGGCGGCGTCACTGGCTGCTGCCGACGGCGATAGGCGCCCTGGCCGCCGCCAGCGTGCTCGAGATGGCGCTGCTCTATCAGCCCGGCGTCGACACCTCGCGGATCTATTTCGGCACCGACACCCGCATCCACGAACTGCTGATCGGGTCGCTGCTCGGCGTGTTGGCCACCGCGTGGCGAACTCGGGCCCAGGGGCGCCGCCGGCTGGTCAGCGCCCGCGTGGCATCCGTCGTCGCGGCGCCGGGGCTGATCGCCGTCCTCGCCGCCATGACCCTGCTCACCGACCAGAGCGCGTTCCTCTACCTCGGCGGCTTCGCGGTGGTATGCCTCGCCACCGCGGCGCTGATCCTCGGCATCGAGGACGGTCCGACCGGCCCGGTGGGTCAGCTGCTGTCGCTGCCGCCGGTCGCGTGGGTCGGCATGGTCTCCTATGGCCTCTATCTGTGGCACTGGCCGATCTTCATCGCCCTGTCGCCCGAGCGCACCGGCCTCGACGGCAGCCGGCTCGTGCTGCTGCGCTTCGCCGTCACGTTCGCCGCCGCCGCGGCGTCGTTCTATCTCGTCGAGCGCCCGATCCGGCGCGGCGCGATGACCCGGGTGCCGGCGCTCCTCGGCCGCGGCCTGGTGAGCCTGACCCTGCCGATGACTCTCGCGGTCCTGCTCTTCGGGACGGCCGCGGCAACGGCCCCCGAGCTGCCCGACTCCCCGTTCGGGCCCGGCTATGTCGGCTCCGGGGACAGCAGCATCCTCATCGTCGGTGACTCCGTCGGGACCTCCCTGGCGGAGGCGTTCCCCGGGGCTGCGTTCCCAACCTGGCGGCTGAGCGATGCCACACAGATCGGGTGCGGGTTGGCCGCCCAATACCTCGTGTTCGGGACCACCAAGGGCATCCGCAACACCGACTGCGACAACCAGGTTGCACACTGGCAGGCAGCGCTCAAGGGCTCCGATCCCGACGTGGTCCTGCTCTCCTCGGGGGCGTGGGAGGTGTTCGACCATGTGGTCGACGACAAGATCGAGCGCGTCGGGACCGCCGAATACGCGGACTACCTCCTCGCGCAGTACGACCAGGCCTATGACGTCCTGACCTCCACGGGTGCTCGGCTCGTGGTCCCGTCCGTCCCCTGCTATGCCCAGACCGACAACGCGATGCGGGGGGCCGAGATGGCCCAGGCCCGCAACGACGGCGACCGCGTCGCCTTCGTCAACAGCGTCATCGGGCGCTTCTCGATCCAGCATCCGGACGTCGTGGTGATCGACATCGGCCCGTGGGTGTGCCCGGGCGGGACGTCGCGTGAGGAGATCGACGGCGTCACTGTTCGCTATGACGGCGTGCACTACACCGAGGAGGGCGGTGCAGCGCTCTGGAGCCAGGTACTGATGCCCGCCATCAACCGCACCATCGCGGCGCCCGACGCTGACGCCCTGCGTGCGCTGCTGGTGGGTGACTCGGTGCCCCTCGGGCTGAGCAAGAGCTATTCAGCGGCGGACCATCCTGGCCTGGTCATCGGCGACAGCACCAAACTGGGGTGCTCCACCTTTGCGGTTCCCTCCTTGATCGACGGGCAGCTGCAGCCGATGGACGAGGAATGCGCCACCTGGGAACAGGGCATTGCGGCAGCGATCGACCGCTTCCAGCCCGACGTCGGAGTCGTGTTCATCGGGATCGGCGAGCAGTTCGACAAGGAGATCGGCGGCGAGGTGGTCCCCTACGGAAGCGACGAGCAGGCGGCGTGGCTCGCCGAGAGCATCAAGACACGGATCGACCTGTTCCGGGACCGCAAGCTGCCGGTCGTGGTCGTCACGAGTGCCTGCCACAACATCCCGGTGTCAGACGACCCGGCTCAGGCGGCCATCGTCAACGACGATGCCCGCACGGTCGCCAACAATGCGATCCTGCAGGACGTGGCCAGGTCCTATCGCAAGGGCGTGACGGTCTTCGACCTCCATGCCCAGCTGTGCAGCGCCGGTTTCGAGCCCGAGATCGACGGAGTTGATCTCTATGACGACGGGCTGCACTTCTCCGAGGACGGGGCTGCCCTGGTCTGGGACCGGCTTGCCCCGGTCCTGTTCGACGCTGCGGGCGTGGAGCAGCCCAGCGCGGCAGCCACGGACTAGTCCTGCGTTGATCGGCGCACGCGCTCCTGGGTGTGCTCGTCCTCGGCGATCCCGGTGTCCCACGTCGGGTCC
>JAGQUE010000722.1:2472-2740 GCA_020438665.1 Nocardioidaceae bacterium
TCCTCGACCGGGTCTGGGACCGGGTCCTCGTCTCGGGGCTCGGACTCGTGGCCATCGAGGTCATCGTCGTCGTACCGACGAACGACGATGCGCTGCTCGCGACGATCGAGACCAAACGTCAAGAAGCCGCCGATCACCATGACCAGCGCCGCCGCACCCAGCGCGATGGACTTGGTCGTGGCGATGGTGTAGACGTCGGAGCAGGTGCTCTTGGCCAGCGTGGTGCGCGGACCCTGGATCGCGCTGCGGCAGTCGAAGTTCCCGCCGT
>JAGQUE010000121.1 GCA_020438665.1 Nocardioidaceae bacterium
CGGGCGACGACCACGGCGGCCACGGGTCCGACGGCTGAGCGCGCCCTCACGAACCGCCCCTCGGCGGAATCCGGGTCGAGTCCCCCACAGCTCGACCCACCGGTGTCGGCCGCACCTCCACGGGAGGTGCGGCCGATGCTGCTGAGGGGCGCCCGGCGACCCCGCCGTCGTGGGTGGCGGGTGTCAGGCGGTCGGGATCGCGTCCGGTTCGGGTTGGTCCTCGTGGCTGCTGCTGCGCGGGAGCGCGAACGTCGCGAGCAGGCCGACCGCGAGGGCCAGCGCGGCCACCCCGGTGGTGACCCGGCTGGCGTGCACCATGGCGGCCGCGGCGGCGTCGCCGGCGTGCTGGGTCGCGGGATTGGACTGGAGTCCGGCGATCGCCACGCCCGCGGACTCCTTGACCGCCGAGGTCAGCGAGTCGACGGTGCCATTCGGGAGCCCGAGTGCCCCGAGCCTGTCCCGGGTCGCCGAGGCGAGCTGGCTGACGAGCAGCCCGCCGAGCAGGGCGACCCCGAGGGCGGACCCGAGCTGCCGCACGGTGCTCTGCAGGCCCGAGGCCTGCCCGCTCTCATCGGCAGGCACGTCGCTGAGCAGCAGCGACGTGAGCTGGGCGGTGGCCATCCCGACGCCGACGCCATAGACGAACAGCCACAGCGTCAACAGCCAGGTCGGGACCGCGATCGTCAGGGTCGCGGCGAGCCCGCCGACGGCGATCGCCTCGAGCAACAGGCCCGTCTGGACGATGGACCGCTGGCTCACCCGTCCCGAGAGCTGCGGAAGCGCCCCGGAGATCAGGAAGGTGCCGAGCGCCAGGACCAGGATGACCGCGCCCGTGCCGAGTGCGGAGTAGCCGAGGGTGCCCTGCATGAGCAACGGCAGCGTGAACAACAGGCCGAACTCACCGAAGGCGACGACGAGCGCCGCGATCGCGCCCGCTCGGAACGTCGGGATCGAGAACAGCCCGAGGTCGACCAAGGTCGGGCGGCCGGCGTTCTCGCGACGTCGTTCGGTGACAACGAAGGCGGCGAGCAGCAGTAGGCCGAGGGCGAGCGCGATCGGCACCGGGGAGATGGCGCCGGAGTCCTGGCGCCACCAGCCGAACCACTCGCCCTCGATCAGGGCGAAGACGATGCCGGCCATCCCGAGGGCCGAGAGCAGCACCCCCAACACGTCGCGCCCGGGCTGGGCGCCGGCGTCCCGGCTCTCCGGGACGACCCGCAGGATGCCGGTGAGCACGACGAGCCCGACGGGGATGTTGAGCCAGAACGCCCATCGCCAGCTGACGTCGGTGGCCAGCCACCCGCCGATCAGCGGCCCGACGGCTGCCATGCCGCCGATCGCGGATCCCCAGACCGCGAAGGCGATGGTGCGTGCCCGGCCGGTGAAGGTCGCGTTGAGGATCGACAAGGTCGACGGGACGATCATCGCCGCACCGACCCCTTGGGCGAAGCGGGCGGTGACGAGCATCCAGGCGTTCTGGCTGGCCCCGGCGACGACGGAGGCCGCCAAGAAGACCACCATGCCGCTCGCGAACATGCGGCGTCGGCCGGAGAGATCGCCGATCCGGCCCACCGTGATGAGGAGCGCGGCGAACATCAGCGAGTAGGACGCGTTGAGCCACTGAGCGTCGGAGGCGGTGAGCTTGAGGTCCTCGAGCACCACGGGCAGGGCCACGTTGACGATGGTGGCGTCCATGATCACGAGAGAGACCCCGAAACCCACGGCGAGGAGGGTGAGCCAGCCGGTCCGGTCGATGGTCGTGGCGCGTTTGTCGACAGTCACGTCGACATCTTACCGACACGTGTGTTGGGAAACTAGCCGAGCCATGCGCCACAATGACCCCATGCCCCGCATCAGCGCCCCCACCCTCGCCGAACACCAGGCGAAGCGGCGCTCGGACGTCGTGGACGCGGCGGTGCACCTGCTCCTGGTCTCGGGTCCGGCTGCGGTGACGCCGGCGGCCGTCGCGTCGTCGGCCGGGCTGGCGCGCAGCAGCGTCTATCAGTACTTCCCCTCGTCAGGGGCGCTCCTGGCGATCGCCGTGGAGGATGCCTTCCGGCGTACGCTCGACTCCCTCCATGAGGCACTCGTGGGCGCCACGACACCCGCCGACAAGATCTCCGCCTATGTCGACGCCGCCCTCGACGGCGCGATCGAAGGCCACCGGCCGATGGCCTCGCTGGCCGGCAGCGACCTGCCCCAGGAGTGCCAGCAGCGGGTCGTCGAGCTCCACCACGAGCTGCTGGCCCCCCTCGTCGAGGCGCTCGCTGAGCTCGGGCATGCCGATGCCGAGGCTCAGGCGGCGCTGGTCAACGCCGTGCTGGTGGCAGCGGCGGGTCAGGTGGTGCGCGGTGAGAGTGCCCACAGCGTGCACGACCGCATCCGGCGGTTCGTGCTCGCCGCGGTCAGTGTCGGCCGGCCGTGATGCCCCCGGACAGCTCGGTGGCTCAGGCGCCGACCGAGGTGAGGTTGACGCCGACCACCCCGAGGACGATCAGCAGCAGCGACAGCGCCTTGACCCATGTCATCGACTCGCCCAGGAACGCATAGCCGATCCCGGCCACGGCGGCGGTGCCGACACCCGACCACACGGCATAGGCGACGGACACCGGCATGTCGCGCACCACGATCGCAAGCAGCCAGATCGACAACCCATAGCCGCCGAGCACGATCGCGCTCCACCCGGGGTCGGTGAAGCCCTCCGCACGCGGCAACACCGCGGTCGCACCGATCTCGACGGTGATCGCGAACAGCAGCAGCAGGCTCGAGGCCAGCATGGGTCGAACTCCTTGGTTGTGACGAGGTCTGTCGGGTTTTCAGGGCGATGTAGCGATCGCTACATGCGCTGTCAAATGTAGCAGATGCTACGGTGCGGTCATGAATCGCCGGGAGGTGTTGCTGGACACAGTCACCGACCACGTGCTGGAGCGCGGCCTCATCGACCTCACCCTGCGGCCCCTGGCGGCCGCGATAGGGACCAGCGACCGCATGCTCATCTATCACTTCGGCAGTCGCGACGCGCTCGTGTCGGCCGTCGTCGCCCGTGTGGGGGAGCGGAGCTCGACGGCGCTGCACGATCTCGAGCCGGCCCGAGGCGTGCGCGCCGGTGTACGCCGCCTCTGGGCGGCCTACCAGGAGGAGCCGCTGCGCGGGTGCACCTCCATCTATCTCCAGGCCACCGCCACGGGGCTGATCGGCCGCGAGCCCTATCTCACCGATGTGCGGGCCAGCAACGAGGAGTGGACTCGGGCGCTGCGTGACTACCTGGTCCGGTGTGGCGCGCCGCCCCGTCGGGTCGCCCGGATCGTCGCGCTGGTCGACCCGGCACTGTTCGGCTTCTATCTCGACCTGCTGACCGACACGGCCGAGGAGCTGGCGCGCGGGGTCGACGACCTGGCGCGCGCCGCCCAGGCGATGGCCGGCGGCGACCACTGATCCTGCGCCGACTAGGGTCGCCCGCATGGCCTCCGAGTTCGACCAGCACACGGCCCTCGAGGAGATCGGCGCCGGCACCTATCGGGCCGACCTGCGGCCCGGCTGGGCGGTCGGAGCCGGCCTCAACGGCGGCTATCTGCTCGCCGTCCTCGGCAACGCCGTCCGGGCCGCCTCACCCGGCAAGCCCGACCCGCTCGCGGTCAGCGCCCACTACCTGTCCGCGGCGACGGCGGGGCCCGCGACCGTCGCCACACGCGTCGTCCGGGACGGTGGCAGCGTCGCGACGTTCGCCGCCGAGCTCCGCCAGGGCGACGTCCCACGGGTGAGCGTGCTGGCGACGTACGGCGACCTCGCCGCCCGGCCCGACGAGGTGAGCACCACCGCCGAGCCCCCGGCCCTCCCCGACGTCGAGGAGTGCCCGCCCAGCACCCTGGCACCGCCGGAGTTCCTCGCCGCCGTCCCGCTGCTGGAGCGCTTCGACCTGCGGCTCGACCCGGCCTGCCTCGGCTGGGTGTTCGGCGAGCCCAGCGGGCGCGGGATGCTCCAGGGCTGGCTGCGGCTCGCGGACGGCCGCGAGCCCGACCCGATCCTGCTGCTCAGCGTCGTCGACGTGCTCCCGCCCGTGACCTTCGACCTCGGCCGCCCGGGCTGGGCGCCCACGGTCGAGCTGACCGCCCACATCCGCGCCCTGCCCGCCCCCGGTTGGCTGCGCGTCCGCGCGTCCACCAGCAACCTCGCCGGCGGGATGTTCGAGGAGGACTGCGAGGTCTGGGACTCCAGCGGCCGGTTGGTCGCGCAGAGCCGTCAGCTCGCCCGTCAGCCGCGCTGACGGCGCACGACGTCCTCGTCCTGGATCGCGCCGCCCTGCCGCAGCCACCACGCTGCGGCGTACTGGATGTCGA
>JAGQUE010000122.1 GCA_020438665.1 Nocardioidaceae bacterium
GCCTTGGAGGCGGCGTAGTTGGTCTGCCCGGCCGATCCGAGCAGACCGACGACGGAGGAGATGAACACGATCCGGCCGCGGCGCAGCCGAAGCATCCCCTTGCTCGCCCGACGGGCCATGCGGAACGACCCTGTCAGGTTGGTGTCGAGGACACCGGCCCAGTCGTCGTCGGACATGCGCAGCAGCAAGGTGTCCTGGGTGATCCCCGCGTTGGCGACGAGGACCTCGACGGGACCCTGCGCGGCCTCCACCTGGGCGAACGCCGCCTCGACGGACTCACCGTCGGTCACGTCGCACCGGACGTCGAGGCAACCCTCGGGCGCCCCGCCGCTGCGCGTGGTGACCGCCACGCGGTCACCGAGCGCCACGAACGCCTCGGCGATGGCCCGCCCGATGCCACGGTTGCCGCCGGTGACGAGCACCGAGCGGCCAACGGGCCGATCGTCGGTGGTTGCTGTGGTCTCGGGTGCGTCGCTCACGGGGCACGACGCTAGCGACTACCGCGCGGTAGGCGAAAGTCGACTCACTCGTCCTCGAGCCGGAAACCGACCTTCATGCTGACCTGGAAGTGCTCGACCTGGCCGTCCTTGATCTGGCCCCGGATGTCGGTGACCTCGAACCAGTCGAGGTGCCGCAGAGTCTGACCGGCGCGCTCGACGCCGTTGCGGATGGCCTGGTCGATGCTGTCCGGAGAGGTCCCGACGATCTCGGAGAGCCGGTAGGTGCGGTTGGTCATGACGAACCTTTCGTCCGTGGTGCACGGCGCCCCGGGGGGCTCTGCAGCCGATGCTAGGCGACCCGGAGCGGCGCTGGGCTCCCGACGTAGAGTGGAGCCCATGCCTGGCCGCGAGCGACGTCGCAGCGAGGAGCCGATCCGGATCACCACGGCTCCCCCGAGTCGCCATGAGGACACCGCCGCGCGGCAGCGCCACTACCTCATCTCGATGGCGGTCCGCACCGGGTGCGTGATCGGCGCCGTGGTCGTCGGGCACGGCCTGCTGCTGTGGATCTTCCTGGCGGGCGCCGTCGTACTCCCCTATGTGTCCGTGGTGGTCGCCAACACCTCCTCACACGGCGCCGACGCGATCGACCTCCCCGACGCGCCGTCCGACCTGCGGCACCTCACCGGCACCGACTGACTGGCCCGACTGACACCCCGGCTCTGGGCCCCGCTAGAACCTGGGCTGCCCCGGTCGAGGGCGTCGCGGCAGCCGGCAAGGCGGGCCTTAGCTGCGCCGTCTGGAGTCGTTGTCCGACGAGGGCGGGTCGTGCAAGAATCAACAACGCGGACCCAGTCTCCCCCGTCTGGGAATCGCTGAGATGCCGGACGGCTCCCCCCGTGGCTGTCCGGCATCTTGCTGTGTGGCATCGTGCTGTGTGCCGTGTCGCGCCGCACAGCCCGCCCAGATCAGCCGCCGATCGCGGACATGGGGCGGTCGGGCTGGAGGAACGTCGGGTCGTCGATCCCGTGCCCCGCACGCTTGCCCCTCATGGCCACCACCCAACGGTCGGCGATCTCCTCGTCGGTGGCCCCGGACCGCAGCGGCGTGCGCAGATCCGACTCCTCGCGGGCGAAGAGGCAGTTGCGGACGGCGCCGTCGGCGGTGAGGCGGACGCGGTCGCAGTCGCCGCAGAACGGACGGGTGACCGAGGCGATCACCCCGACGGTCGCGGGACCGCCGTTGACCAGGAACAGCTCCGCGGGAGCGCTCCCCCGCGGCTCTCTCGCCGGGGACAGCTCGAACTCCGACTGGAGCCGCTCGAGGATCTCGTCGGCCACGATCATCTCGGTGCGGCGCCAGTGGTGCTGGGCGTCCAGCGGCATCTGCTCGATGAACCGCAGGTCATAGCCCTCCGCGATCGACCACCGCAGCAGCTCGGGTGCCTGGTCATCGTTGACGCCGCGCATCAGCACCGCGTTGGTCTTGATCGGCCCCAGCCCCGCGTCGCGGGCGGCCGCCAGGCCGGCGATGACGTCGTGCAGCCGGTCGCGACGGGTGATCTCGGCATAGGTCTCGGGCCGGATGCTGTCGATGCTGACGTTGAGCCGGTCGAGCCCTGCGTCCGCGAGGGCACCGGCCATGCGGGAGAGGCCCAGGCCGTTGGTGGTCAGCGAGATCTCGACGTCCGGACCGGCCTCACGGGTGCGGCGCACGATGTCGACGAGGCCGCGTCGCACGAGCGGCTCCCCCCCGGTGAAGCGCACCTCGCGGATGCCCAGCAGCCGGACGCCGATATCGATCAACCGGACGACCTCGTCGTCGGTCAGCACGGTGTCGTCGGGCAGCCAGTCGAGCCCCTCGGGCGGCATG
>JAGQUE010000123.1 GCA_020438665.1 Nocardioidaceae bacterium
CACCGGCGACGGTAAGGGCCGCATGGACTTCGACCTCCCCGAGGTCGACAACGACCGCCTGCGCGCCCTCACCGACCCGATCAACGACGTCATCACCCGCGGCGTGACGGTCAACTCGATCTACGTCCCCGTCGCCGACGCCACACCCGAGAGCGGCCTCATGCGCGACGTCGAGCTGTGGGTGCTCACCGACAGCGCCCGCAACGAGCAGGTGATCGACATCGACGGCGTCGACCGCGTGGTCGACGCCCTCGACGCCCACCAGGCCTGGCAGGTCGAGCACGAGCTGCTCCAGCGTCGCCGCGCGCGGCGTGCCCGCGAGGAGATCGAGGCGATCGCTGTCGCCCTGCTTCGTCACCGCTGGGCGGGGGTCGCCGGTCACCGGGGGCTCGACGATCTCGCGGCGGCCGTCGCCGCGGGGGACCTGGACCCCTACCGTGCCGCGGACCGGCTGGTGGACGCGCCCGATGCGTGAGAGCGGGTCCACCGCTGAACCGACCGTGCGCGCGCCTCCCACCCCTAGGGGTGAAGGCCTGCTAGAAACGTGGCGACCGGTTCCTGCATGCCCTGAGGAGAGCGCGATGGCCAAGAAGGTGATGCTTGGCGTCGTCATCCTGTTCGTCGGGTTCTGGCTGTTCACCGACCCGTCCGGCCTGGCCGGCGCGGTGCGCGGCGCCGGCGGTCAGATCTGGAGCCTCGCCACCCAGCTCTTCTCGGCCGTCATCAGGTTCATCGGCGAGGTCCTCTGACGCCATGGCGTCCATCACGGCGGGCGGACGCAGGACGCTCCTGCAACGCCTGGAGCCCGACATCGGCCGCCATCTGCTGCGTGATGAGGGCGAGGACATCGTCGACGAGGTCGAGAAGCACTGGATCGTCTATGTCCGCCCCTTCGCGGAGATCCTGCTCGCCGCCGTGCTGCTCGGGATGGTCGCGGTCCTGCCGACCAACCTCGGCTGGGTTCCGTTCCTGGTGGCGGTGGGGCTGCTGCTCCACGCGGTGTGGCTGGCGCTCAAGCAGTTCCTCGACCGCTTCGTTGTGACCAACATGAGGGTGTTCCGCATCCACGGGGTCGTCAACCGCAAGATGGCCACGGTGCCGCTGGCTCGGATCCTCGACATCACCGTCGTCAAGCCGTTGCCGGGGCGGCTCCTCGGCTATGGCCACTTCGTGTTCGAGTCGGCCGCGCAGGAGCAGGGGCTGAGGGAGATCCGGTTCGTGGGCCGGCCCGACCAGCGCGACCTGGCCATCCAACGGGTCATCCAGCGCTCCGGGGTGCGAGGCCGGGTGCCGGGTCAGGTGCCACCGGTCTGACGCCGAGGGCCTCAGAACAGCGTGGGGGCCGTCGGGGTCGTTGCGCCGACGAGCAGGGTCTGGCCGGCCAGACCGGCGGCGCCGTCGGAGGCCAGGAACAGCGCGACGTCCACGATCTCGCGCTGGGTGACCGCGCCCGGGACCTGGGTGCGGGTCATCAGCGGCGCCGACCCCTGCTCGATCCTGACGCTCAGCCCCGATCGCTGCGTCGGCACCATCTCGGGCGCGGTCACGCTGTTGACCCGGATCCCGAGTCGAGCCCATGCCGTCCCGACGCGCTGGGTGAACCGGTCGACCTCGAGCTCGGCGACCTCGCTGCCATGGGTGAGGTCGAACCAACGCTTGATCGACGGCATGTTGACCACCGCGCCGCCACCGCGGAGCGTGCTGGTCGCCAGGTCCAGCCTGAGCCGGGTGCCCAGCTGGAGCGGCCCCACCAGCCCGATCCGCGCCGCCTGGGCGATGAACTCGCGCTCGCCCGCGTCGACACCGAACGGCAGTCTCGGCGCCGCGTTGTTGACCAGTACGTCGAGGTGCCCGACGCGCTCGGCGAGCTCGGCGATGGACTCGCCATCGGTGAGGTCGAGCTGGCGGTAGTCGAACCCCGTGAGGTCGGCGTCATAGTAGGACGTCAGCGACTGGGTGCCGGTGATGGTCACCCGGGCGCCGTGGCGCGAGAACGTCCGCGCCAGGAGATAGCCCAGCCCCCGCGACCCGCCGGTGACGAGCACATGTCGGCCGGAGAAGTCATAGCTGGGGCCTCCCACCCGGTCTCCCTCCGGTCCCACCGCCCTGTTCGGCGGCCGCCCCATTGTGGCACTGCCCGAAGGTGGTGCGGCACCCCGTTCCACCACGGCGCAGCAGGCCGGCTCGCGCCGGCGGTCCTCGGCCTGCGCCGGTCCGCCGTACGGCCCTATGACGCGGCCCACGATGACCGGACCCGGTTGACGCCTCAAGGGTCACCGGTGGTTGGCTTGGACCATGACCGAGTCCGAGCAAGAGCTCCGCAAGCGGCTGCGACGTCTTCCCGACGAGCCGCGCATCGTCATCACCGGCAACCACGTCACCCCGTGGCACACGCTCCAGCTGGTCGACGACGAGCTCCCGGCCTACAAGCTGTGGGTCCTCAACGCCCAGAAGGGCGTGCCCGACCGTGACGGCGTCGTCCTCGAGACGCCGTTCGTCGGCATCGGGATGCGCAAGAGCCCGCGGCTGGCCTACACGCCGTGTCGGCTGTCACTGGTGCCGTCGCTGTTCCACACCTTCCAGCCGCCGGACGCGGTCATCCTGCACACCACCAGGCCCCGCGACGGCAAGCTCTCGATGGGCACCGAGGTCAACGTGCTGCCGTCGGCCATCGAGGCCGTACGCCGCCGCGGCGGCCTGGTCGTCGCGCAGGTCAACGAGAACATGCCGTGGACCTTCGGCGACGCCGTCATCCCCGAGGACATCGTCGATGTCATGATCGAGGCGGACGGACCGCTGCCGACCGCGCCGGTCGCCCCGATCGACGACGAGTCGGCCCTGATCGGCTCGATGGTCGCGGCCCGGGTCCATGACGGTGCGACCCTCCAGGCCGGCATCGGTGCGGTCCCGGACGCCTCGCTGCGCGGCCTCACCACCCGCCGCGGGCTCCGCGTCTGGACCGAGATGTTCAGCGACAGCATCTTCGCCCTCGAGCAGGCCGGAGCCCTCGACCGCAACGTCAAGATCTCGGCCTCCTTCATCTTCGGTTCGCCCGAGCTCATGGAGTGGGTCGACGGCAACGACCGCATCAAGATGCTGCGCACCGAGATCACCAACGACCCGGCCCGCATCGCCCGCAACCAGGCGATGGTCAGCGTCAACACCGCGCTCCAGGTCGACCTGTTCGGGCAGGCCAACGCCTCGCGGATCAACGCCCGGATCCACTCGGGCTTCGGTGGCCAGACCGACTTCATCGTCGGTGCGCTCCACAGCGAGGGCGGGCAGGCGATCCTGGCGCTCAAGTCGTGGCACCCCAAGGCCGACGTGTCGACGATCGTGCCGCTGGTCGACGAGCCCGTCACCTCCTTCCAGCCCACCGCTGTCATCACCGAGCAGGGCGTGGCCGAGGTGTTCGGCTACAACCAGCGGGCGCAGGCCCGCCACCTCATCCGCGACGCCGCCCACCCCCAGGTGCGCGACGAGCTCTGGGAAGAGGCGTCGGCGCTCGGTCTCGCCTGAGGCCTGACCCAGGGCGACCGCCCGAGGTTGCGACGCCCCGGCGCCGCGTCGCGGACGGCGATGACAGGGCCGCTGGGGCGGGTCACTAAGATCGTCCCTTGTGACACAGCAGCCCTTCAGCCGCCCCGGTGCGGTGGACCTGTCCGGATTCGGTCAACCGGCCGCCAGTGCCCCCGGTGGTGCCGACGCCTCGGTGTCGGCCTATGCCGTGACCCTCGACGAGCAGAACTTCCAGGCGACCCTCGAGTCGTCCATGCAGGCACCGGTGCTGCTGGTGTTCTTCTCGCGCAGTCGCGCGCCGCAGAGCGGGCAGCTGGCCGATGACCTGGTGACGCTGTCCTCGGAGTTCGAGGGTCGGTTCCTGCTCGGGCTCGTCGACATCGACCGGTCACCCGCCATCGCCCAGGCGATGCAGATCCCGTCGGTCCCGCTCGTGGTGGTCGTCGTCGACGGTCGCCCGATGCCGCTGCTCCAGGACGCGCTCCCGATCGAGGAGCTGCGCACCGCCCTGACCCAGGTGCTCCAGTCGCTGACCGCCCAGGGCGTCGCCGGCCGCCACCAGCCCCGCCAGACCGTCGCCGTCGACACGGGGGAGCCGGTCTCCGACCCGCGCTATGCGGCCGCCGAGGCTGCGTTGGCCGCCAACGACATCGACGGGGCCGTCGCCGAATATCAGAAGCTCGTGGAGGCCAACCCGGCGGACGCCGAGGCTGCTGCGGGCCTGGCCATGGCCAAGGTGCTCCAGCGGACCTTCGGGGTGGACGTGTCCGCCGCACGCACGGCGGCCGCCGAAGGCCCCGACGACGTCGCGGCCCAGACCTTGGTGGCCGACCTCGACCTGCTCGGGGGCCACGTCGACGACGCCTTCGGACGCCTCATCGAGCTGGTCCGCCGTACGTCGGGCGACGAGCGCAACGCCGCCCGTGAGCACCTGTTGGGCCTCTTCGCCGCGGTCGGCAACGACGACCCGCGCGTCCTGCGCGGTCGCCAGAACTTGGCGTCGGCCCTGTTCTGAGGCGATCCTCTCGCTAGTCGGCGCTCGGCCCGGGGTAGTAGGCCGCCCGCCAGGCGGCGTAGGCCTCCTGGAGCCCCGGGCGGTCGCGAGGCTCCACGTGGTGGCGGCGGAGCGGTGCCGACGCGTCCGGACCCGCCGCGAGCAGGGCGGCGCCCAGGGCGGCGGCGCTGCGCACCTCCACCCGCGTGACCGGTCGCTGGAGGGTGTCCGCGACCAGCTGTTGGACCCATGTCTCGCGGCCGCCGCCGCCGACCAGCCACACGCGTCCGGACGACGGTCGGAGGAGGTCCGCGGCGCGGCGGACGAGGAACGCCTGTGCCTCGGCCGCAGCCCGGGCCCGCTGCCCGGTCGTCGCGTCGGCGTCGCCGTCCCAGCCCGCGCCGGCGACCGCCCGAGGTCGCATGGCGCCTCGTTCGTCGGCGAGGAAGGGCCGGAACCGAACGCCTCCCGCGCCGGGCGGCTGCTCCCGGGCCGCGGCGGCGAAGGCCGGCCAGTCCAGTCCGAGCCGTTCGTGTGCCCAGGTGAGCGCCAGCCCCCCGTTGAGCACCGCCACCATGGCGTAGTGACTGCCCCCGGCGTCGGCGAAGCAGTGCCAGTCGAGGGTGCCGTCATCGCCCGGCGGCGGGCTGACCGGGGCGATCACCTGGAGACCGGTGCCGAGGTTGACCACCAGGTCACCGTTCCGCCAGCCGCCGACGCCGCGCTGGAGGGCCAGCAGCGAGGCAGGGGTGTCGCCTGCGCCGATGACGAGGTCGCGGCCCTGCCACGTCCCGACCACGCGGTCGCTGGGCTCGACGCCGGGCAGCAGCCGAGCCGGCACGCCGCTCGCGTCGCCCACCTCCGGCACCCACGCACCCGCCGCGACATCCCACAGCAGCGTCCCCGAGGCGTCGCTGGGATCGGTGAGCAACCGGCCCGCCGGGTCGTCGGCCAGGTGGTGACGCACCACGTCCTTGGCCAGCAGGACGCGGTCGGCTCGGCTCAGTGACTCGGGCTCGTGGGTCGCCAGCCAGCCCAGCACCGGCCCGGTCAGGCCGGGGGAGAACGGTCCCCCGAGCCGGGCTCGCAGACGCGGGTCGAGCCCTTCCCACACCGCCGCCAGCCCGCGGGCGCGGGCATCGGGCCAGAGCACGGCGCGCCGTACGGCGTGGCCCGCGGTGTCCACCAGCACGGCACCGTGCATGTGCCCGGTGACGCCGACGGCCCTGATCATGGGCAGCGGAACGGTGTCGAGCACGGCGCGCAGGCCGTCACCGACGGCGGCGACCCACACGTCCGGGTCGGCCTCGGCCCAACCGGGCCGGGGCTCGTCATGGCCGACGGGCGCCTCGTACTCCTGGGACAGGACTCCGTCGTCGCGCACCACCAGCAGCTTGAGGCTGCTGGTGCCGAGGTCGATGCCGAGGTGCACGAGGCCCAGTCAACCGTGTGGCGGCGGTTGCCGGGCCTCGTGCCCTCCCGATCGGCTGGTGGCTACTTCTTGCCGAACGCGGCCCGAGCGGCCTCGAGGCGGGCGATCGGGACGCGGAACGG
>JAGQUE010000744.1 GCA_020438665.1 Nocardioidaceae bacterium
CAGAACGTCGCCCGAATATATGATTATTCTTTGGAACTAGCTCGGCGGCATGATGGCGATATTCTATTTGTCGGAATAGATGGGTTGGATTTCGAGACTTTTCATCGCTCCGTCAGCACACCCAAGGCTACTCTAATCCCGCTGACCGCAAACGTTCCTTCGACGTCGGCGAGTTCATGGACCAGTATTTTCACTGGGATGCTCCCATTTGAGCACGGCGTTTATGGAGCAGCGCAGTATCATCCACAGGCGGGTGATAGTATCAATTCCATCAGTGCCCTTCGGTATAGGGACGGGGCTCTGCTCGGGGAACAGTTGAGAGATACGATTGTGAACGACCATCCCGGTGGGAATTTGTTTGAGCGGGTTCGTCAACTAGGCTTTGAGCCAGTCATACAGGGGTTCTCCACCATTTTCAGTTCTGAACCGTTAGTAAAAAAATGGCTACGCGGAGGCGCCATCGATCCGCTTGAGGAGCTTGAGACGCTGATGTGGCACCCGCGGGAGCTCGTGAAGCGGAATATAGCGGACATCGATCGGATTGTGGGACGAGAATCGCCGCGAGAGAAGCGCTTCGTGTTCTGTTTCGTAGACTTTGACGAGTATCTTCATAAACACGGGTATGATCAGTCTATCCTATCTGCGGTCGAAGATATGTTTGCGTATCTCAATCAATTGAAGCGATCTAACCCAAATATCTCGATTTTTTGCGCATCAGATCATGGGATGACTCCGCATCGCCCCTATGAAGAGGCGCCTCTCATCCGGGATGGGGCCATACTCCAGGAGTCTCGTGCGTTTCCAGCGGGCGCTGGGCGAATACTTTTTTTCTATCCGATAGCTGGCAGAGAGAACGAGTTGCGGCGGCTACTAGAGGAGCGCATAGGGAACAATGGGCGAATAATGAGCCGCGAAGAATTCATTTCAAGATATTATGACGGACGATGCGTATTTGATGCTCAGCGGATCGGCGACCTCGTGGCAGTTGCAACTAGTCATGCCTTCCCGGCCGCCTATTCAGACGCGTTGTTTGAACACGGAGGACTTGAAGAAAAGGAGATGATCGCCGCAATTGCGATTATCTGAAGGCGTTATGGATTGGAAAGAGCTGTTAACACTTCGTCCGTTTGAATCTCGAGTGGAACCTATTGGGTTCTATCCGTTGCCACGACCCTTGGGGGATGACGAAGGCTTTCGTACAAGAACAGCCTGTACATCTCATCAGACGAACAAAAATGTAATTTACATTCATGTCCCTTTCTGTTTTCAACGCTGTTCATTTTGTTTGTTTTACCTCCACGGCTACAAAGGCGAAGTTTGGAAAGAGTTTTATACTGGCCTTCTCACCAACCTTAGAATGCTTGCAGAACTACCCAGTGTTCGTTGTTTGAATTTCGGTGCGATGTTCATTGGAGGCGGCTCGCCAAACTGCTTCTCCGCGGATGAACTTAGAGAATTGATGACGGTGATTCGTTCGCTGTTTGCTTGCGATGACAATTTTGAGGCTACAATTGAGTGGTATCCATCCGATCTCGACAAAGAGAAGCTAAAATGTGCCCACGATGTTGGGTTTGATCGAATAAGTTTTGGAGTGCAGACCTTTTCGGAGCGGTTAGCAACGAGCATTCGACAAAGGCACACGCCCACTGATTCAGACCGGATAATTAAGACCGCCCAAGATATTGGGTTCCCGAATGTCAACATCGACATCATTTCCAGTCTGCCGTCACAGAAGTGGGAAGAAATGGAAAACGATATCA
>JAGQUE010000124.1 GCA_020438665.1 Nocardioidaceae bacterium
GTCGAGCAAGTCGCCCTCAAGCCGGCGGACCTCGTCGTCCTCGTCGTCTGAGGTTCGGCCGGAGTCGTACACGAACAGCTCCCGGAAGCCCGCGTCCACCGCGTCGGTGATCGGCTCCAGGCACCTCGCGCACTCGCCCGTGAGCTCGGCGTGAGCCGTGCCCGTGACCAGTACCCCCTCCATGACCGCCTCGAGCCGCAGGTCGATGTCGACCGGCGAGCCTTCGGCGACCCCGAGGACGTCGATGCCCAGATCTGCCGGGGCCGGCACCGTGAGCGATACCTGACGTTGGGACCCCGGGCGGCGGCCGAGCTCGTGGGTATCGAGCACGAGCGGCGCTCTCGGGTCCAGGCTGGTCAGAAGATCACTCCCGGATGAGGACACGACACATCTGCGAAATCGTAACCGGCGTGCCACCCGATGGGCAAAACGAGTCCGAACGGCGCGCGGTCGCGACCCGCTCGGACGTGCCGTCAGCCGGCTTCGGCGGCACGCTCGGCGAGGCGCTCGACGAGCCGCTCGTGGACAAAGTCCGGCACCAGGCCCGACACGTCGCCACCGAACGCCGCCACCTCCTTGACCAGCGAGGACGCCAGGAACGAGTAGGCCGGGGCAGTGGGCACGAAGACCGTCTCGACGGCGGGCTCGAGGCTGGCGTTCATCTGGGCCATCTGGAGCTCGTAGTCGAAGTCGCTGACCGCCCGCAGCCCCTTGACGATCGCCACGATGCCCCGGTCGCGACAGAAGTCGGTGAGCAGGCCCGAGAACCCCTCCACCCGGACGTTGCCGAGGCCCGCGCACGCGGTGCGGAGCATGTCGAGACGCTCCTCGGGCGTGAACAGCCGGTTCTTGGAGACGTTGACGCCCACCGCGACGACGACCTCGTCGAAGAGCCGGGCGGCCCGGGAGACGATGTCGAGGTGACCGTTGGTCACCGGGTCGAACGACCCGGGGCACACGGCGCGACGCACGGTCGGGGTCGTCATGACTCACCCTCCTCCGGGTCCGGGTCCGGCTCGTCGGGCCCGGCGTGACCGTACCAAAGCACCGTCTCGCCGTAGCGGCGGTCCCGGGAGGCCGCGAAGCCCTCGGGCCAGGTCAGCGAGGCCCCGCGGGAGGACCGCTCAACGACGACGAGCGCGCCCGGACCGAGCCAGCTGTGGTCGCGCAGGGCGACCAGGTCGGCCCGGACCGCATCGATCGCGAGCGGGTAGGGCGGGTCGCTCAGGACGAGGTCATAGGGCCGGTCGGGCCGGCGCGAGAGCGTGGCCGCGACCGAGGCGGCACGCACGTCGGCACGGTCGCAGCCCAGGTCACGCGCGTTGGCGGCGATCAGCGCCGCCGTACGGCGGTCGGACTCGACGAGGGTGACGTGGTCGGCTCCGCGCGACCACGCCTCGAGGCCGAGCGCGCCCGAGCCGGCATAGAGGTCGAGCACCCGCAGTCCGCGCAGCGAGCCGCACCAGGCCTCCACCGCCGAGAACAGCGCCTCGCGGACACGGTCGCTGGTCGGTCGCGTCTCGGAGCCCTTGGGCGTGGCCAGCCGGCGACCCTTGGCGGAGCCCGCGATGATCCGCGTCACGACTTGTCCATGAAGTCGGACTCGACGGAGATCTCGAGGGCCGCCACGGCGCCCGCCAGGTCGGGATAGCCCCGCAGGTCGGGGTCCTCGGCCTGGAGCGCCTCGGCCTCCTCGCGAGCGGCCACGATGGTCTCCTCGTCCCGCAGCACCCGCAGGTTCTGCAGCGACGAGCGGCGGCCGGCCTGGGAGGCACCGAGCACGTCGCCTTCGCGACGCAGCTCGAGGTCGATACGGGAGAGCTCGAAACCGTCGGTGGTGCCCGCGACGGCGTCGAGGCGTGCCCGGCCCGGCGCATCGGCCTCGGCACGGGTCACCAGCAGGCAGAGGCCCGCGTGGCCCCCGCGCCCGACCCGGCCGCGGATCTGGTGGAGCTGGGAGACGCCGAACCGGTCGGCGTCGAGGATCACCATCGTCGTCGCGTTGGGGACGTCGACACCGACCTCGATGACGGTCGTGGACACCAGCACGTCGATGTCGCCCGCCGCGAACGCCCGCATCACCAGGTCCTTCTCCTCCGCCGGCAGACGGCCGTGCATCCGGGCCAGCCGCAGCCCGTTGAGCTCCAGGAGCTGGAGGTCGGTGAAGGTCTGCTCGACCGAGGCCAGGTTGAGTGGCGCGGTGATGGGGTTGCCCTCGTCGTCGAAGTCGACGATGTCGGGCAGGCCGTACTCGCCCTCGTCACCCTCGATGCGGGGACACAGGACATAGGCCTGGCGGCCGGCCTCGACCTCCTCGCGCACCCGGGCCCACACGCGCGTGATCCAGCCCGGCTGCTCCCACAGCGGCACCACGTTGGTCTGGATCGGCGACCGCCCGGCCGGGAGCTCGGTGAGGGTCGAGACCTCGAGGTCGCCGAACACCGTCATCGCCACCGTGCGCGGGATCGGGGTCGCCGTCATCACGAGCACGTGGGGCGGCGTGCCTGCCTTGTCGGTCAACGCGGCCCGCTGCTCGACACCGAACCGGTGCTGCTCGTCGACGA
>JAGQUE010000723.1:0-432 GCA_020438665.1 Nocardioidaceae bacterium
CGGTCGACGGTTCCCTTCTAGCACACGAGGCAACGCCGTTGCCTGTCCCCCGTCAAGAGGGCACGCCACCCCGGTCGAGCACGCCGAATGACTGGGCGTGCGCCGCGTCCCACGGATGGGGGACTTGCCGCGCATCCTGCCGTGCCGCAGTCTCGGGATCGGCCGGCAAGGTGGCGGAAAGGTGGAGTCGGTTGGCACTGCGCAGATTCCTGCTGGCCNNCGTGCGCGCTTGCGCTGCTGGCGCCGGGTGGATTGGCCGGCCGCGGGTACGCCGCGGTGGCACCCGCCGTCTCCTCGGTCACCCCGGCGCAGGGTCCAGTGGCGGGCGGGACGCGAGTGACCGTGAAGGGCTCGGGCTTCGGAACTCGTCCCGTCGTCCTTTTCGGGTCGGTGCTCGGCACGGCGGTCACCGTGAAGTCGCCGGGCGTGCTC
>JAGQUE010000723.1:465-2092 GCA_020438665.1 Nocardioidaceae bacterium
ATGCGTGTTCGCGTCGGCACCCGAACCTCGGCCGTCACCCGTAGCTGCGCATATACCTATCGGCCGGTGCCGTCGGTCACCGCCGTGACACCACCGACGGCCCCGTTGTCGGGCCAGCGCGTCACCATCGACGGGACCGGCTTCTTCGCCCCGGTCAAGGTCACCTTCGGTGGGCTGCCCGCCACCTCCGTCTCCCTCGTGTCGAAAACCCGGCTGACCGCGCAGGCGCCGGCCGGCAGCGCCGGAACGGTGCCGGTCCGCGTGACAACGGCCGGTGGCACCTCCCCCGACACCCCCGCCGACGATTTCACCTATCTGTCGCCCGGGCCCGTGATCCCAGCAATTGCCCAGCTGACCCCCAACCGCGGACCGGCGCCAGGCGGCACGCTGATTTCTCTGCGCGGCAGCGGATTCCGCGGGGCGACCCAGGTGCTGATCGATGGCGTCCCCGCGACCGACCTGACCGTCGAATCGGACCGCACGCTGCGTGCCCGGGTGCCGGCCGGCCCCGAGGGCGACGCTTCGGTCGTTGTCGTCGCGCCGGACGGCTCCAGCGAGCCGATGGCCTTCACCCGTCTGCCGGCACCGAGCCCGGCCCAGAACCCTGCCATCGTCGGCCTGACCGATCGTTTCGGCGTGCCGCAACCGGAGTTCTGGGTCGAGAGCGAGCAGCCCCTCGTCGACTCGGCCGTGGTGGATGTGCGCTGGGCGGCCGTCGAGCCCGACCCGGACGCCGACCTGGCGCTCCAGCCTGTCCTCGACAAGATCGCGCTGGCCCGGGAGGGCGGGCTCGGCGTCCGGTTGCGGATCTTCGCGGGCAGTTCCTCGCCCACCTGGGTGCGCACGCTCGCCGGCTCGATGCAGTGGGAAGAGACGCACACGGGCACGACGCAGGTCTATACGGTGCCGAAGTGGTGGATACCGGCATACGGCGAGGCCTATGAGCGTTTTCTGACCCGCCTCCAGGCGGCGCTGGGGGCCGATCCCGCGGTGCGCGAGGTCACGAGTTCGCGGTGCATGACCGTCTATGCCGAGCCCTTCATCCGGCAGACCGGCGCCACCAATCTCGCGACCATCAAGGGCACGACCTACACCTACCTCGACGACCTCGACTGCATCTACCGCGACATCGACGCCACCGCCCGAATCTGGCCCGGGCAGCGAATCACGCTGGCTGTCAACCCCTTTGCCGCTTTCCTCGCGCCGGCGACCGACCGCCGCCAGCTGGACGCCATCGCCGCGATGACGTACTGCCGCGGCACCCTCGGTGACCGCTGCGTCTTGGGCAACAACTCCCTGCGGGGAACGAGCGAGACGGCGATGACGTGCCCCAGCGGCGCCATGGTGCCCGTCAGCGGCCTCGACGCCGCATACGACCAGATCTATTGCACGCTGCACGATCTCGGCGGACCGACGTACTTCCAGACCGCGCGCCCGGCGGCGATCGGCGACTGGCATCGAGCCCTGGACCGGGCCGTGCAATACGGTGCCTGGAGCGTGGAACTGAACGTCGACTACCCGACCTACGACCGGGTCGAGCTGAGCAACTTCGCCGCCCAGATCCGGGCCAACGCGGAGGACTAGGTCGTCAGCCGGCACCTAGCGTGCTGGCGTGGGTCGGCTACGC
>JAGQUE010000125.1 GCA_020438665.1 Nocardioidaceae bacterium
TCTCGATGACCCGCTTCACCTTGCCGAGCTCGTCCATCAGGCCGGCCTTGTTCTGCAACCGGCCGGCGGTGTCCACGATGACGGTGTCGACGCCTCGGTCCACCCCGTCCTTCACCGCCTCGAAGGCGACCGACGCCGGGTCGCCGCCCTCGGGGCCACGAACCACCTCGACACCGACCCGCTCGCCCCAGGTCGCGAGCTGGTCGACAGCGGCGGCACGGAACGTGTCGGCGGCCCCCAGCACGACGGATCGCTCCTCGGCCACCAGGATGCGGGCGATCTTGCCGACCGTGGTGGTCTTGCCCGAGCCGTTGACTCCCACGACCAGCACCACGCCCGGCTGGCCGTCCGCGCCGGTGACCTGGAGCCTGCGGTCCATGTCGGGGTCGACCAGGGCGAGCAGCTCGTCACGGAGCACGGCACGCGCCTCGACCGCCTGGCCGCCCTCCACCCGCAGGCGGGTGCGCAGGTGCTCGACGACCTGCTGCGTCGGGGCGACACCGATGTCGGCGGTGAGCAGGGTGTCCTCGATGGACTCCCAGGTGTCCTCGTCGAGCCGGTCGCGCGAGAGCAGCGCCAGCAACCCACGGCCGAGGGCCCCCTGGGAGCCAGCGAGCCGCTGCCGCAGCCGCACGAGTCGCGATGAGGTGCTCTCGGGCCGCTCGATGGTGGGAGCGCCGGGCAGGGGCGACGCCGCCTCGGCCGGGACCTCCGCGGCCTCGGGCTCGGTCGTCGGCACCTGGACGCCGGGTTCCGGAGGAGCGATGACGTCGGTGCCCGCCCCGGGGCCGCGCCGCCGTCCGGACGCCACGAGGCCGACGAGGAGCACCACGCCGACGACGACGATGCCGATGATCAGGTAGAGCCACTCACCCATGTCGGCCATCCAACCAGACCCTGGGCGACCGCCCGAACTCGCGCGCGCTCACACCATCGCGCTCGGGACCGGCGGCGCGATCAGCGCGCGGAGGTCTCCTGCGGCTCATAGAAGTCCTGCGGCGCGGTCCCGGTTGGCATGGCGTTGACAGCCTTGCCCATGGCGTGGCCGAGCCACGGGACGACCGGCATCCGCTGACCGCGATGTGGGAAGGCGACATAGGCCACGACGCCGGCAGCGAGCAGCAGGATCGCCGTCATGGCGACTGCGATGAGCAGCATGAAGAGGAACCCCCGTGAAACGAATGATCAGCAGTCCCAGGGTGTCAGACCGCTCAAGCCGAACACACATCCGCAACGCCGCGTGACCGTGACATCTGCGGAGCCGGGGCCGTCAGATCAGGCTGACTCGGCCTCGCGCAGCCGCTGGCTGATGACGGTGGACACCCCGTCGCCGCGCATCGACACTCCATAGAGGGCGTCACCGACCTCCATCGTGCGCTTCTGGTGGGTGATGACGAGGAGCTGAGAGTTCTCGCGCAGCTCCTCATAGATCTCCAGGAGCCGGCCGAGGTTGGTGTCGTCGAGGGCCGCCTCGACCTCGTCGAGGATATAGAACGGCGACGGCCTGGCCTTGAACAGGGCCACCAGGAAGGCGACGGCCACGAGCGAGCGCTCGCCACCGGAGAGCAGGGACAGCCGCTTGATCTTCTTGCCGGGCGGCCTCGCCTCGACCTCGATGCCGGTGCTGAGCATGTTGTCGGGGTCGGTGAGAACGAGCCGCCCCTCGCCACCGGGGAACAACCGGGCGAAGGTCTGGTCGAAGGCCTTCTCGACATCGGCATAGGCCTCGGTGAAGACCTGCTCGACCCGGGCGTCGACCTCGCGCACGATGTCGAGCAGATCGCGCCGCGTGCGCTTGAGGTCCTCCACCTGCTCGGTGAGGAACTTGTGGCGCTCCTCCATCGCCGAGAACTCCTCGAGCGCCAGCGGGTTGACGCGCCCCAGCAGCGACAGCGACCGCTCGGCGGTGCGCAGCCGCTTCTGCTGCTCCTCGCGGACGAACGGGGCCGGCTCGGGCGGCTCCGCCCCCTCCTCGACCTCGCCGGCGAAGGGCACCAGCTGGTGGGGGCCGTAGTCGCTCATCAGGGACTCGGGGTCGAGGCCGAGCTCCTCGAGGGCGCGCTCCTCGAGCTGCTCGATGCGCATGCGCTGTTGGGTGCGGGCCATCTCGTCGCGGTGGACGGAGTTGACCAGCTCGTCGTGCTCCTGGTTGAGCTCACGCAGGCGGGTGCGGATCTCGAGCAGCTCCTGCTCGCGGCGGGCCCGGGCGCGCTCGACGTCGGTGCGCTGGGCCGTCGCGAGGTCGACGGACTCGTCGAGCCGCGCCAGTACGATCTCGGCCGCGGCGCCGACGGAGTCGGCCGCGCGCCCCTCGCGGATGAGCCGCTCGCGGCGCTCGAGCGCGCGCGCCCCCGACTCTCGCTCCGCCTGCGCCGCCCGCATCAGCGCGTCGGCACGGCCGTTGAGCGCGCGGGCGCGCTCCTCCGCGGTGCGGAGCGCGAGCCGGGCGTCCATCTCGGCCT
>JAGQUE010000126.1 GCA_020438665.1 Nocardioidaceae bacterium
ACGCCGTCGCCGCCGGCGCCAAGGCCGTCCTCGCCGACGTCCCCGACGGCGAGGTCAAGGCCGCCTTGCTGCACCTCGCCGACCGGGTCGTCGCCCGGATGGCCTGAATCCCTCAGTCGACGCGACCACGGGTGGTAACCGTCGAGTCCGCTTCCGGCGGTAAGCAGCGCAGGCGCGGGGATCGCGACGCGGGACCAGCTGGTCGTGGTGACGTGAACAAAGCCGGCCCCGCTGCCCCGCAGGCGACCGCAGCTACCACCGGTTGCGGGCACCGACTTTGTCAAACGAACTGGGGCAGGGAATGCTCGGTATCGGCGCCCCGACGCCGGTCCTATTGGCCATAGTGCCTGCGCGACATCATGATTCGCGGTCGGATTCTGGGGCCACGCCGGAAAGGTCCAAATCCGGCCCCAAGCGGTCTTCTTTCGGCGGATATCGCTGTGGCGTAGCGCGGCGGTGATGTTGTGGTGCCGGCCAGGTGGTCGTCGTTGTGGTGGCGTAGCGCGGCGGTGATGTTGGTGATGCCGATCAGGCGGTGGAGCGCTCGCTCCGAACTGCCTCGGAAGGCGCGAGCCGCCTGGGGCCGCGCGGACTGCCTGAGAAATACGTCAGGCAGTTGGCCCGAAGTCAGGCAGTTGGCACAATCATGCGCCCCACACGCGCAACACGCCCACAAGCCCTCACCTCGTCGCAGGTCACACCGCTAAAACCAACCTGCTGCCCCGGCCGACCGAGCCCAACGCGACGCGGCACCAAGGGGCTGGTCGGGTGCCGAAGTGCTCGGCCGCCAGCCAGGCGGGGAAGCAGCCGCATGCCGGGGGAGCGGCTGACCCAGCTCGTCGACGGCACTCGGAGCGTCGAGCGGAGCGGAGTCAGGGGGCGCCGGGTGCGGTCGCCGGCAGGCACGCGGGCGCTTGAGGTCGTCGCGTCCGGGGACGTGGAAGGTCGTCACCCCTGGCAGTTCCCCATCCGCGACCCCGCCGGCTCGGCATCGCAGCCCTGGCGCTAGTGCGCGGCGCCGTCGTCTGACGCACCGAAACGCCAGGTTCCTTGCCAGGTTCTCGGTCGCTCGCCAGGTTGACGGCGTTCCAACTGGCGAGTGACGCACAACCTGGCGAGCAACCCTAGGTAGGGCCGGTCAGGCGTCGAGGTCGGTGGGGCGGGCGGTGCCGCGCTCGTAGGAGCGGGGGTCCTCGCGGGGCTCGAGGTGGATGGTCATGTCGAGGTCGGGGACGCTCGCCAGCAGGTCGGACTCGATCTCCTCGACGAGGTCGTGGCCCTGCTGGACCGTCCACCGGCCCGGCACCAGCACGTGCAGCGAGGCGAAGACCTTGTGGCCGGCCTCGCGGGTCCGCAAGCCGTGATAGATCACCTCGGAGCCGGTCGTATGCCGATCCAGGACCGTCTGGATCGCCCCGGCCCGCTCGGCGTCGATCGTCTTGTCCATCAGGCCGTCGACGGACTGGCGGATCAGATGCCAGCCGGTCCAGATGATGTTGCAGCCCACGAGGAAGGCGATGATCGGGTCGAGCCGCTCCCACTTGGTGACAGCCACGAGCAACACCCCGACGAC
>JAGQUE010000724.1 GCA_020438665.1 Nocardioidaceae bacterium
CACTCGGGGGGACGGTCTCTCGGAGTCTGGTGCCATCGCTTCCAACGAAAGGGGATGCTCCGGTGAGAACCGCACATCGGCTCGGCAACGCCGAGCCGCACGGCGACACACCCACGCACCCGTCAATGCCCGCGGCGAAGGATTCTGATGAGGTCAGGTCGCTGACCCGGATGGCCGGGTGGGCCGGCGTCGCCGTATTCGTCCTCTGGCTGTGTCAGCCGATCTTGGTCGGCTTGCTGGCCGGCGGCGGGGCCGACGACACCCCCGACATGGCGGCCCTCGAGGCAAACTCGTGGGTGGGCGGCTTCGAGGCCGTCGTCTTCTCTGCCATCGGCGTGGCCTCGCTGGTGATGGTCTTGGCCGTGTGGCGCGCGATGCGCCTGAGCGGTGCGGCGGACGGCGTCCTTGCCAGTGTGGGGTTCGCCATGGGCGTCGTCGGTGCGAGCGCGTGGTTCTGGGTCGCCGGGCACTCGCTGAGCATGTTCACCTCGGTGGGCGCCGGCCTGGTTGATGTGTCCGCGGACAGCGAGATCCAGGCCGCGTCACTGCAGGCCTCCTACCTCGCGGTCACGGCGGGTCTGCTGGTCGTGGCGATCGGTTCGATCGGCTGGAACGTGCTGCTGGCCACAACTGGGCGGCGCTCGGGCCTGATCGGTCGGCCGCTCAGCGTGGTGTTCGGCGTGTTCGCCGCCATCCCGCTGTACCAGGCAGCGGTGCCCTTTGCGGCCCCGTGGCCGCTGGTCGTCGCCGTCCTCGGATCGCTGATCCTGGGCATCGCGCTGCTCGTGAGGTCGCGGAAGCGGCGGTGATCGCGCCCGCCGATGTCATCATCGACCCATGACCCACGACGCGTTGGTCAGGACGGGCGAGATCGCGGTCATCGCGGTCGTGCTCGTCCTGGCCGTGCTTCTGCTCGGGTCGCTGCGGCGGATGCCGCGCGGTCCCCGCTGGCTGGTCGTGTTCGCCTGCCTGCTGCTGTACGCCGCGATCGTCCTACCGGGTGCCGCCGCCTTGTGGTTCGCGGCCTTCCCGCTCCTTGCCGGGGTCTATCCGGATGGCGTGATGACCCCGCGGTGGCTGTGGCCGCCGGTGGGCGCCCTCGCCGTCGCGGTTGTCGGTGACCTGGTCACGGCGGGAGCGTGGAGCGAGAGCCCGTGGTGGGCGCTGGTGGTCAACGGCCAGCTGGTGCTGCTGCTGGCCCAGGTCTATCGCTACCGGCGACGGTCCTCCACCGTGGAGCGGGCAGCGGTGCGCTGGGTCATCCTCGGCACCCTGCTGACGATGGCGTCGTTCGCGGCCACCCAGGCCGCGTACGGGTCCATCGGGGAGGGATCGACCGGCTCGGTCGTCGCTGCCCAGCTGGCCGTGCTTCCCCTGCTCGTCGCGGTCGCCGTGGGAGTGCTCGCCCCGCGAGCGCTCGACGTCGACGAGTTCCTGCGGGCCACGGTGGTCTCGCTGGGCACCGTCGCTGCACTGGCCGCCGTCATGCTCTCCCTCCAGGCGCCCGCGTGGGTGCGTCTCGTCACCGTCGCCGTCGTCGCAGCACCCGTCGCCCTCGGCATGCTCCACGTCGCCGACTGGCTCCTCTACCGCGGGCGTCCGGACCCCGACCGAGCCGTCACGCGGATGTTGTCGGCGCTCAACACCCCCAACGGCCAACACGACACGCCGAGCACCGTCCTGCACGCGTTCACCGGCGCGC
>JAGQUE010000127.1:0-374 GCA_020438665.1 Nocardioidaceae bacterium
TATGGCGGTGTCGACACCACCGGTGAGGTGCTCGACCCGGTCGATCTAATCACCGGCCCCGGCAATATCTACGTCACCGCCGCCAAGCGCCTGTGCCGCGGCGTGGTCGGCATCGACTACGAAGCCGGGCCCACCGAGATCGCGATCCTGGCCGACGACACCGCCGATGCCGCGTTCGTGGCGGCCGACCTGATCAGCCAGGCCGAGCACGACCCCATGGCGGCCTCCGTGCTCGTCACCACCAGCGAGCGCCTCGCCGACGACGTCACGGCCGAGCTCGACGAGCAGGTCTCGGCGACCAAGCACGTCGAGCGCATCCGGACCGCCCTCGGCGGGCGGCAGTCGGCGATCGTGCTCGTCGACGACATCGACCA
>JAGQUE010000127.1:426-4131 GCA_020438665.1 Nocardioidaceae bacterium
GCGGTCGCCGCGCGGGTGCGCAACGCGGGGGCGATCTTCGTCGGTGGCTATGCGCCCGTCTCGCTCGGTGACTATGCCGCCGGTTCCAACCACGTGCTCCCGACCGCCGGCTGCGCCTGCCACTCGTCCGGACTGTCGGTCCGCGCGTTCACCAAGTCGGTCCATGTGGTCGACTACACCGCCGACGCGTTGCGGGCCGTGGGCCAGCATGTCATGACGCTCGCCGACGCCGAGGACCTCCCCGGTCACGGCGCGGCTGTCCGGGTCCGGCTGTCGTCATGACCTTCCCGCCGCTGCGGGAGGAGCTGCGCGGCATCGCCCCCTATGGCGCCCCCCAGCTCGACGTCCCGGTCCAGCTCAACGTCAACGAGAACCCCTACCCGCCGTCGCCCGCGTGCGCCGCCGCGATCGGCGAGGCCGCGGCGCGCGCCGCCGCCTCGCTGAACCGCTACCCCGACCGGGAGTTCGTCGCCCTGCGCGAGGCGCTGGCGGCGTACCTGCTCACCGACGGAGGCGTCGGGCTGACGCCCGCCCACCTCTGGGCGGCCAACGGCTCCAACGAGATCATGCTGCACCTGCTCCAGGCCTTCGGCGGACCCGGCCGTACGGCGGTGTCGTTCGCGCCGACCTATTCGATGTATCCCGAATATGCCCGCGACACCCACACCCGCTGGCTCGTCGGGCGCCGCCAGGAGGACTTCAGCCTCGACCTCGACCAGGCCGCGGCGTTGGTGCGCGAGGAGCGACCCGATGTCGTGATCCTGCCGTCGCCCAACAACCCGACCGGCACCGCACTGCCCCACGACGCCGTGCGCGTGCTGGCCACCGAGCTGGGGGACCGCGGGCTCCTGGTCGTCGACGAGGCCTATGCCGAGTTCCGACGCGAGGGCAGCCCCAGCGCGCTGACGCTGCTGCCCGAGCACCGCAACCTCGTGGTCACCCGCACCATGAGCAAGGCGTTCGCGGCCGCGGGAGCCCGTCTCGGCTATCTGGCCGCCGACCCGGCGATCGTCGACGCGCTGCGGGTGGTGCGGCTGCCCTACCACCTGTCGGCGGTGACGCAGGCGACGGCGCTCGCGGCGCTGGGCTTCGCCACGGAACTGCTCGGCCAGGTCGACACGCTGCGCCGCGAGCGGGATGCCCTCGTCTCGTGGCTGCGCTCCGAGGCGTTCGACGTCGCCGAGAGCGACGCCAACTTCGTGCTGTTCGGCGCCTTCACCGACCGCCACGCCGTGTGGCAGTCGCTGCTGGACCGCGGCGTCCTGATCCGCGAGACGGGTCCGGAGGGTTGGCTGCGAGTCTCCGTCGGCACGCCGGAGGAGATGGCAGCATTCAGGGGCGCACTCACTGAGGTGATGGAGGAACGACGATGAGCCGCACCGCCACGCTGGACCGCGAGACCAAGGAGTCCAAGGTCCACGTCGAGGTCGACCTCGACGGCACCGGCCGCACCGAGGTGTCGACCGGGGTCGGGTTCTATGACCACATGCTGTCCTCGTTCGGGCGGCACGCCCTGATCGACCTGGTCGTCCGGACGGAGGGCGACCTCCACATCGACGCCCACCACACGGTCGAGGACACCGCGATCGTCCTGGGCGAGGCGCTGCGGGAGGCGCTCGGCGACAAGCACGGCGTACGCCGATTCGGCGATGCGCTGGTGCCGCTCGACGAGGCGCTCGTGCAGTGCGCCGTCGACATCTCCGGTCGTCCCTACTGCGTGCATCTCGGCGAGCCCGACGGCCAGGCCTATGCCCTCATCGGTGACTTCCCGGGCTCGTTGACCCGTCACGTCTTCGAGACGCTGGCCTTCCACGCCCAGATCGCCCTCCACCTCCGCGTGCTGTCGGGCCGCGACCCCCACCACCTGGTCGAGTCGCAGTTCAAGGCCTTTGCTCGGGCCTTCCGCGACGCCGTCACGCTCGACCCGCGCGAGACCGGCGTACCGTCCACGAAGGGCTCGCTGTGAGGGTGGTGAGCCCGACGTGAAGCGGGTCGTCGTCCTCGACTATGGCTCCGGCAACGTGCGGTCGGCGGTGCGCGCCCTCGAGCGCGCCGGTGCCGAGGTGACGCTGACGGCCGACCGCGCCGCCGCCGGCGAGGCCGACGGCCTGGTCGTGCCGGGCGTCGGTGCCTTCGCTGCCTGCATGGCCGGCCTGCGGGCCGTCCGCGGACCCGAGGTGATCGGGCGGCGGCTGGCCGGCGGCCGGCCCGTCCTCGGCATCTGTGTCGGCATGCAGNNGAGCGCGGCGTCGAGCACGGCGTCGAGTCCGACGGCTGCGACGAGTGGCCCGGTGTCGTGGAACGGCTCCAGGCGCCGGTCATCCCTCACATGGGCTGGAACACCGTGGCGGTCCCCGTGGGATCGGGGCTCTTCGCCGGGGTGGAGGACGCCCGGTTCTATTTCGTCCACTCCTACGGCGTCCGCGCGTGGACGCTGCAGACCACCGGGCACACCGAGGCCCCGCTGGTGACGTGGGCCGAGCATGGTGGCGACCGGTTCGTGGCCGGCGTCGAGAACGGCCCACTGACCGCGACCCAGTTCCACCCGGAGAAGTCCGGCGACGCCGGTGCGACCCTGCTGCGCAACTGGGCGCGCAGCCTCTAGCCCCACCAGACAGGAAGTCCTGATGCCCTACCTCGAGCTGCTCCCGGCGGTCGACATCGCCGGAGGCCAGGCCGTCCAGCTGGTCCAGGGGGTCGCCGGATCCGAGAAGCGCTTCGGCGACCCCGTCGAGGCCGCGCTGCGGTGGCAGGAGGCGGGGGCCGAGTGGATCCACCTGGTCGACCTCGACGCCGCCTTCGGTCGCGGCCACAACCGCGAGCTGCAAGCCAGGATCGTCGGCATCCTCGACATCGATGTCGAGATGAGCGGTGGCATCCGTGACGACGAGTCGCTCGAGGCCGCCATGGCCGCCGGGTGCCGCCGGGTCAACATCGGCACCGCGGCGCTCGAGCAGCCCGAGTGGTGCGCGCGCGCCATCGCGACGCACGGCGACCGCGTGGCCGTCGGGCTCGATGTCCGCGGCCGCACCCTCGCCGCGCGCGGCTGGACGCGCGAGGGCGGTGACCTCTATGAGGTGCTGGAGCGACTCGACGGCGAGGGCTGCGCCCGCTATGTCGTCACCGACGTCAACAAGGACGGGATGCTCCTGGGTCCCAATCTCGAGCTGCTGCGCTCGGTCTGCGCCGCCACGGACCGGCCGGTCGTCGCGTCCGGTGGCATCACCGAGCTCGCCGACCTGGCCGCCCTGCAGGGTCTGGTCGACGAAGGCGTGGAGGGCGCGATCATCGGGACCGCGCTCTATGAGGGTCGCTTCACGCTGCCCGAGGCGCTCTCCCTGACCCTGCCGGCCGACCGCAGGCCCGGGGCGGCGCGATGACGCTCGCCGTCAGGGTGATCCCGTGCCTGGACGTCGATGCCGGCCGGGTGGTCAAGGGCGTCAACTTCCGAGAGCTACGCGACGCCGGTGACCCGGTCGAGCTGGCCCGGACCTATGACGCCGAGGGTGCCGACGAGCTGACGTTCCTCGACATCTCGGCGTCCCACCAGGGCCGTGCGACGACGCTCGAGATCGTGTCTCGGACGGCGGAGGAGGTCTTCATCCCGCTGACCGTCGGCGGTGGGATCTCCTCGACCGACGACGTCGACCGGCTGCTGCGCGCGGGCGCGGACAAGATCTCGGTCAACACGGCCGCCATCAGGCG
>JAGQUE010000127.1:4243-6955 GCA_020438665.1 Nocardioidaceae bacterium
GGCCGCCGGTCGGCCGGACTCGACGCCGTCGCCTGGGCGATCGAGGCGACCCGGCTGGGCGCTGGCGAGATCCTGCTCAACTCGATGGACGCCGACGGCACCCGTGACGGCTTCGACCTGGAGCTGATCCGCGCGATCCGCGCCGAGGTGACCGTGCCCGTGATCGCGTCCGGCGGCGCCGGTGCGGCCGAGCACTTCCCTCCGGCCATCGACGCCGGCGCCGACGCCGTACTCGCCGCCAGCGTCTTCCACTTCGGCACCCTGCGCATCGCCGACGTCAAGGCCACCCTCGCCGCGGCCGGCCTCCCCGTCCGCTGAGGTCACGTGAGGATGCTGGGGTGGTGACGGTTCATCAAGGTAGGCGGGCGAACCCTCACCTACCCAGGTGAACTCCGCGCGGTAGGTGCGGGTTTCCCTACCTACCCTGGTGAATCGACACCACGCCGCCGACCGACGAGGCGTCCTCAGATCCCGAGGTTGGCGTCGCGGAGCCGGCGTACGGCGTCGGCGGGGCCGGTCAGGTCGAGGTCGCGGTGCTGGGCGCGGCCATAGAGGAACATCGTGATCTCGACGGGGTGTCCGGCCAGGACGACCGGCTCCTCACCCCCGAGGAGTACGGCGGTCTGGTCGGTGTCGACCCGGCGGATCGTCAACGGGACGCCGGCAGATCGGACCAGCCCCTTGCCGGCGAGGCGGATCGCGCTCCAGACCGTGTCCTCGTCGCGGGGGGACAGCTCGCGGGGCTGCCAGGACGGCTGGGCGCGCCGGATGTCCTCGTGGTGGACGACGTATTCCAGGGTGTTGACCAGCTCGTCGATCACGGGCAGCGCGAGCGGCGTGAAGCCCCGGCCCCGCAGCCTCCGCACCAGGGTCTCGAAGTCCTGGCGGGCCAGCCGTGCCATGCTGCGGTCGGTCAGCGGGGCGAGCGGCGGGAGCACGATGCCCGGCGCCCCGAACAGGCTGCGCTCGCGAACCAGCAGGTGGGTGACCAGGTCCTTGACGTCCCAGCCGTCGCACAGCGTCGGCACCTCGGGGCCGAGCTCGAGGGCGAGGTCGCAGAGTGCAGCGCGTTCGCGGCGGGCCAGGGAGGAACTCAGCACGCCGCCACCTTAGAGCGTGGCTCCACACCCGAGGGATGACGCGACACGATTGGGACGTTGTCCCCGACGACACCTAACCTGGAGGCGACGCCCTCGAGAGGAGACCCGACCCCGGTGACGCAGGCGAGCCGCACCCGTCGACGTTCGACGACGCGCGAGGGGTTCGCCGTTCTCTGGGTCGCGGTCAAGCGGGAGCCGTGGATCTTCGCGGCCTCCACCATCGGCAGCCTGCTGTTCGGTGCGCTGACCGTCGCGGATGCCTGGGTGCTCGGCTGGTCGACCGACCACGTCGTCCTCCCGGCGTTCCGCGACGGTGAGATCGGAACGGGGCTGCTGGTCACCGTCGTGGCGCTCTTCGTCGGGGTCGCCCTGCTGCGGGCCGTCGGCATCGTCGCGCGCCGGCTCGGCGCCGGGCTCATGCAGTTCCGCATGCAGGCCCACACCCGACGGGCCGTGACCCGCCAATACCTCTCACTCCCGATGAGCTGGCACCAGCGCCACCCCACCGGACAGCTGCTGTCCAACGCCTACTCCGACGTCGAGGCCGCCTGGGGGCCCATCGCGCCGTTGCCGATGGCCGTCGGGACGCTGGCGATGATGGTGATCGCGATCGTCCAGATGCTGCTCGCCGACGTCGTGATGGCGGTGGTCGGCCTGCTGGTCTTCCCTGCCGTCATCGTCGTCAACATCATCTATCAGCGGCGTTCCCAGAGGTGGGCGACGCGGGCCCAGGAGTTGCGCGCCCAGGTCAGCGAGATCGCCCACGAGTCCTTCGACGGTGCGCTGGTGGTCAAGACCCTCGGCCGCGAGTCCGAGGAGACCGAGCGGTTCGCGGCCAAGGCCGCCGAGCTGCGTGACGTCAACACCAAGGTCGGCCACTACCGCGCCGCCTTCGACCCGACCCTGGCCGCCCTGCCCAACCTCGGCGTCATGGTGGTGCTCGGCGTGGGCGTCGCCCGGGTGCTCCACGGCCAGAGCGACGCGGGCGACGTGGTGACGGTGGCCTATCTGCTCACGATCGTGGCGTTCCCCATCCGGTCCATCGGCTGGCTCCTGGGCGACTTCCCCCGGAGCGTGGTCGGCTTCCAGCGGGTCCAGCGGGTGATCGACGCCTCCGGCGCGATGCCCTACGGCGAGCGCGGGCTCTCGCTCGACGGCGGTGGGGCCCGCCTCGTGGTCGACGGGCTGGCCTACTCCTATGAGCCGGAGACCCCGCTGCTGCGCGAGGTGACCTTCGAGGTGGACCCCGGCCGGACGGTCGCCCTGGTCGGCCCGACCGCCTCCGGCAAGAGCACCCTGACCGCCCTGCTGACCCGGCTGGTCGACCCGGACGCGGGCTCGGTGCGCCTCGACGGCATCGACCTTCGCGACCTCACGCACGGCGCGCTGGCGGAGGCGGTGGCGGTGGTGCCGCAGTCGGCGTTCCTCTTCGACGACACGGTGCGCGGCAACGTCACGCTGGGGGCCGACGTGACCGACGACGAGGTGTGGGCGGCTCTGCGCGCCGCCCAGGCCGACGGCTTCGTGGCCGCCCTCGCCGGCGGCCTGGACGCCCAGCTGGGCGAGCGCGGCACCTCCCTGTCGGGGGGCCAGCGGCAGCGCATCGCGCTGG